>CAZSMB010000087.1:0-10670 GCA_964607625.1 uncultured Sphingopyxis sp.
ATGGTGCCCAGAAGAGGACTCGAACCTCCACGACCTTGCGATCGCCAGCACCTGAAGCTGGTGCGTCTACCAATTCCGCCATCTGGGCACGGGGTAGGAGCGGGCGCTTAGCGGCGCTGGCTGGCGCTTGTCAACCGCGCGGCGAGCGGCGAGCGAAATTTTATTGCCCACGGGCGGTTTTGCAGGGCCGCTGCGGGCGTCGCCCCTTGCCCCGCAGACCGCTTCGCGGCATGGGGAGCCCGGACGGTGCGGTTCGGCGCCACAACAGAGTCGGGTACGGAAAGCGGCATATGCGCAATCTCGAAGGGCAATTGATCACCGTGCTGGGCGGCGGCGGCTTCATCGGCCGCTATGTCGTGCAGCGCCTGCTGGCACGCGGTGCGCGCGTTCGCATCGCGCAGCGCGAACCGCGCCAGGCGACCTTCCTGAAACCGCTGGGAGGACTGGGCCAGACGCAGTTCGTGGCCGCCGATGTACGCGATGCCGCGAGCGTGGCCCGTGCGGTGCGAGGCAGCGACGCGGTGATCAACCTCGTCGGCAGCTTCGACGATATGCAAGGCATACAGGCCGTCGGCGCGCGTCATGTTGCCGAAGCGGCGAAGGCCGCAGGCGTACGCAGCCTGGTGCATCTGTCGGCGATCGGCGCCGATACGGCCAGCGCATCGGCCTATGGCCGCAGCAAGGGCGAGGGCGAAACCGCGGTGCGCGCGGCCTTCCCCGATGCCGCCATCCTGCGCCCGTCGATCGTCTTTGGCCGCGAAGATCATTTCATCAACCGCTTTGCGACGATGATCCGCATGGTGCCGGTGGTTCCCGTCCTTGCGCCGGCCGCGAAATTCCAGCCGGTCTATGTCGGCGACGTTGCCGAGGCGGCGGTGGCGGCGATCGGCTCCGACGCTGCGGGCCACACCTTCGAACTCGGTGGGCCGCAGGTTCTGACCATGGCGGGCCTGATGCGGTGGATCGCCGCTGCAACCGGACGCAAGCGCCTGTTCGTCGAATTGCCCGATGCGGTCGCATCGGCACTCGCCAGCGGGTTCGGCTGGGCGCCGGGTGCGCCGATCACCAAGGATCAGTGGCTGATGCTGCAAACCGACAATGTCGCGGCCGGCGGCGAAGGCCTCGCACAGCTTGGCGTGACGCCAACCGCGCTCGACGATGTCGCCGAAGGCTGGCTCGTGCAATATCGCCGTCACGGCCGCTTCGCCCAGATTGCGGCCCAGTGAGGCCTTGCCGCGGCGCCGCGTTGCCGGATCGACTGGAAAAAGCGGCGCGTGCCATCTAGAACTTGATTCAAGGGCGTCCGGCCTTTGCCGGACGCCTTTCCTTTGACCCGACGACCCGGAGCCCGCCGATGAGCCCCCTGCCCCCCTCCCCGTTGCCCGCGGGCGCCCGTGCATGATCTGGCTGACCGCGATCATCCTCGGCATCGTCGAGGGCCTCACCGAATTCCTGCCCGTCTCCTCTACCGGCCATTTGATTCTGGCGACCGAACTGCTCGGCTATGATGCGTCGAAATGGGCGGTGTTCAACATCGCGATCCAGCCCGGCGCGATCCTCGCGATCGTGGTTCTCTACCGCCATCTTTTCTGGGACATGTTCGTCGGCCTGTTTCGCCGCGATCCCGTCGCCATAGCCTTCGTGCGCAACCTGCTCCTCGCCTTCTTTCCCGCGGTGATCCTGGGGCTCGCATTTGGCGATTATATCGAGACGCTGCTCGAAAACGCCGTCGTCGTCGCCTGGGCGCTGGTGATCGGCGGATTTGGCATCCTGATCGTCGAGCGTTTCGCAAAGCCAAGGGAAAGCGGCGGCGTCGCGGCAATGTCGGTGCGCCAGTCGGTGCTCGTCGGCATCGTCCAGTGCCTCGCGATGATCCCCGGGGTCAGCCGGTCGGGCGCGACGATCATGGGCGCGATGTCGCTCGGCGTTGACCGCAAGACCGCGGCGGAGTTCAGCTTTTTCCTCGCGCTGCCGACGCTGACCGGGGCGACGGTGTTGCAGCTCTTCAAGCATCGCGACGCCATCACCTCGAACGACCTCGGGCTGATCGCGGTCGGCGCCTTCGTCTCGTTCATCGTCGCCTGGGCGGTGATCAAGGCGTTTCTCGCCGTTGTGACCCGCTATGGCTTCGCACCCTTCGCATGGTATCGCATCCTCGTCGGCGGCGCGGCCCTTGTCTGGCTTGCGATGAGATAGGTCCGATACGGTACTAAATGAGAAAGATAATTACGCGCGATACGAAATGCCGTGAAAGCGCCTCTAATTTAGGTCACATATACTGACCTTAACGCCAATTAGTCCGTGACAGCAGCAGGCGCGCCATGCTTTTGCCCTTTCAACGAAGGGAATCATCATGGCTGCCGAACGGATGCTCCAATTTGTGGGGCGCGACCAATCCTACCCCGACAAGCGTTCGCCCGACGAGCGCGCCCGCGACTTTCGCGAGATTGCGGAACGCTATGCGGCGCCCGATGCCGATGCGCAGGCGGCTCGCTGTTCGCAATGCGGGGTCCCCTATTGCTCGGTACATTGCCCCCTGCACAACCATATCCCCGACTGGCTGCGCCTGACCGCCGAAGGGCGGTTGCGCGAGGCCTATGAGCTGTCGAACGCGACGTCGACCATGCCCGAGATCTGCGGCCGCATCTGTCCGCAGGACCGGCTGTGCGAAGGCAATTGCGTGATCGAATTTTCGGGTCACGGCGCGGTGACGATCGGCAGCGTGGAAAAATTTATCACCGACACCGCCTGGGCCGAAGGCTGGGTCGAACCGATCGTCGCCGGCCCGGCGACCGGCCAGTCGGTCGCGGTCATCGGCGCCGGCCCCGCCGGGCTGACCGCTGCCGAATATATGCGCGTCCTGGGGCACGAGGTGCATGTCTATGACCGGCATGATCGCGCGGGCGGACTGCTGACCTATGGCATTCCGGGATTCAAGCTCGAGAAGGACGTCGTGATGCGGCGCGTCGAGCGGCTCGAAGAGGGCGGCATATATTTCCACCTGGGGTTCGAGGTGGGCAAGGACGCCACACTCGATGAGCTCAGGCGGAAACATGACGCGGTGCTGATCGCGACCGGCGTCTACAAGGCGCGCGAGATCAACGTGCCGGGGAACGCGGCCGAAGGCGTCGTTCCGGCCCTCGACTATCTGATCGCCTCGAACCGGAAGAGCTTTGGCGACGCGGTGCCCGCGTTCGACGATGGCCGTCTCGACGCGAACGGCAAGCATGTCGTCGTGATCGGCGGCGGCGACACCGCGATGGACTGCGTCCGCACCGCGGTGCGGCAGGGCGCGAAGTCGGTCAAATGCCTCTATCGCCGCGACCGCGAAAACATGCCGGGTTCGCAGCGCGAGGTCGCCAACGCCGAAGAGGAAGGCGTCGAATTCGTCTGGCTGTCTGCGCCCGAGAGCTTCACCGCCGACAAGCAAGTCAAAGAGGTCGCGGTCGCGGGGATGCGGCTCGGTTCGCCCGACGCAAGCGGCCGCCGCAGCCCCGAACCCGATCCGGGCCGCAAGTTCGACGTCCCCGCCGACATGGTGATCAAGGCGCTGGGTTTCGATCCCGAGGAGCTCCCCAACCTGTTCGGCTCGCCCGATCTCAGCGTCACGCGCTGGGGCACGCTGCGCGTCGATCATCAGACGATGATGACCAGCCTGCCCGGCGTCTTTGCCGCGGGCGACATCGTGCGCGGCGCAAGCCTGGTCGTCTGGGGCATCCGGGACGGCCGCGATGTCAGCGAACAGATGTCGAAATGGTTGAAAGCTAAGGCCAAAAGCGAAAAGAAGGCAGCCTGACCAACAGGGGAGGGAATAATATGTCGATCGTTAAAGCCTTGCTGTTCGCGAGCGCGCTGGTTGCCGCGCCGCTTCACGCGCAATCTGCTGCCGGGCCTGCCGTCGAGACGCCGGCGCCCGATCGCGTCGCAGCGGCCGAAAAGCTGATAGACGCGATGATGCCGGCATCGCAGCGCCAGGCGATGATGGCGCAGATCGTATCGGCAACGATGGCAAACATATCGGCCGGCATGGAGCAGCGCTTCAGCGCCGAAGAGCAGCTTCAGGATCCCAAGGTGAAGGCGGTGTTCGACCGTTTTCTCGCGCGGCAACAACAGTTGACGCTTGACCAGGTCAACGACCAGCTTCCCGGCCTGTTCGACGCGATGGCACGCGCCTATGCCCGCCGTTTCACCGTCGGACAGCTTGGCGAGATCGAGGCCTTTTTCAACACGCCGACCGGACGCGCCTACATGACCGAATCGATGAGCATAATGTCCGATCCCGATATCGCTGCCTGGCAGCGCCAGTCGATCGCGGCGAGCATGGATCGATTGCCGACCGAACTGGAGCGGCTGCGCAAGGACCTGGAAGCCGTCGGCGCCGATACGCCGGACCAGGCATGATCGACCGAAGTGGGGGATAGTGACATGAAGATCAGAGCCAGAGCATATCTGCTGGCCGGCGCATTGGCGCTGGCGCCGGTCCCGGCCCTTGCGGTGCAGGACGACGCCGCGACGAGTGTTGCGGATGCCGGCGACCCCGGCGCAATCAGCGACGACGATGTTACCGCCGCCAAGGCGAAGATGCAGAAGGAAATGGACGAGGTCATCGCGCTGATAGAGGCGATGTTCGACACCAGCGACCTCCCGCCGATCGAGCCTGCGCGCCTGGCGCTTGCGCAGCAGACAACCGCCGCGCTGGTCCCGTCGGGCAGCCTCGAGCGGATGATGGACAATCTGTACGGCAAGATGTTCAAGACGATCATGGGACAAGCCGATGGCGCCTCCGACCTGATGCTGTCGATCAAGACGGGGGTCGAAAGCGACACGATCGCCGCGCTCGATGCCGGCACCAAGACCGCGATCGCCGACCTGTTCGACCCGCACCGCAAAGAGCGCGAAGAGCAGATCACTAGGCTCGTGAAGCCGCTGATCAGCGAAGCGCTCGCCGATCTGGAGCCGCCGATGCGCGAGGGGATGGCAAAGGCCTATGCGCGCAAATTCTCGGCCCAGCAGCTTGGCGAACTCAACGCCTTCTTCGCGACCCCGACCGGCCAGGCCTATGCGCAGGAATGGATGGCCGCGCAGGCCGATCCCGAAGTGATGCTCGCGGTCGCGAAGGCCGTGCCGCCGATGGTGCTCAAATTCATCGACCGCGCGCCGGCGATCGCCGAGGATTTCAAGGACCTGCCGAAGGAGCGCGCGCTCGCCGACCTCAGCGACGCCGAGATGAAAAAGCTCGCGAAGATGATGAAGGTCGACGTCAAGACGCTCGAGGACAATCGCTCGATGTGGAGCGAGGCCGCTCTCGACGACGAGCCTGCCGAAGAGGATTGGAGCGGCACCGGCGAAGTGGCCGACGCCGCGGCGGACGCCGCCGAAGAAGCCGCCGACGCGGTCGAGGACGCGGCCGACCCCGCGTGGAACCGCGACAATTGGTCCGACGCCGACCGCCGGCGCGTCGAGGACCTCGAAACCGCCGCCACCAAAGCATCGGCGGCCGCCTATGAAGCCGAGGAGGCCGCGATCGCTGCCGCGCGCGAACGCCTTGGCCGAACCGATCCGTCCGAATAGGGCGATACCCGTCAGGAACGAAGACATGACCCATTATCCCACCCCCGAGCATCGGCGCCTCGCCGAACAGGGCCTCTATCGCCCCGATCTCGAATCCGATGCCTGCGGTGTCGGAATGGTCGCCGCGACCGATGGCAAGCCGTCGCGCCGCGTCGTCGAGGCGGCGATCGAGGCATTGCGCGCCGTCTGGCACCGCGGCGCGGTCGATGCCGACGGCAAGACCGGCGACGGGGCGGGAATCCATGTCGACCTTCCCGAACGCTTCTTCGACGATGCGATCGCGGCATCGGGGCACAAGGTGCTGCCGAACCGCCTCGCCGTCGGCATGATCTTCCTGCCGCGCACCGATCTGGGCGCGCAGGAAGCGTGCCGGACCATCGTGGAGTCCGAGATCATCGAGGCTGGCTATACCATCTATGGCTGGCGCCAGGTTCCGGTCGACGTCTCGGTGATCGGCGACAAGGCGCAGCGCACGCGCCCCGAGATCGAGCAGATCATGATCGCCGGCCCGATGCCGGGCGACGCCTCGCTCGCCGAATTCGAGAAGCAGCTCTATCTGGTGCGCCGCCGCATCGAGAAGAAGGTGATCGCGGCGCAAATCGCGGACTTCTACATCTGCAGCCTGTCGTGCCGTTCGATCATCTACAAGGGGCTGTTCCTCGCCGAAAGCCTGGCCGACTTCTACCCCGACCTGACGAACAAGCTGTTCGAAAGCCGCGTCGCGATCTTTCACCAGCGTTATTCGACCAACACCTTCCCGCAATGGTGGCTGGCGCAGCCGTTCCGCACCCTCGCGCACAACGGCGAGATCAACACGATCCGCGGCAACAAGAACTGGATGCGCAGCCACGAGATCAAGATGGCGAGCCTTGCGTTCGGTGAACATTCGGAAGACATCAAGCCGGTGATCCCGGCGGGGGCGTCGGATACGGCCGCGCTCGACGCGGTGTTTGAAACCCTGTGCCGCGCGGGGCGCGACGCGCCGACCGCAAAGCTGATTCTCGTCCCCGAAGCGTGGGCGAGCGACCCCGACGTCCCGGACGCGCACAAGGCGATGTACAGCTATCTCGCCAGCGTCATGGAACCGTGGGATGGTCCCGCCGCGCTCGCGATGACCGATGGCCGCTGGGCGGTTGCGGGCATGGACCGCAACGCGCTGCGCCCGCTGCGCTATACGCTGACCGCCGACAATCTGCTCGTCGTCGGCTCCGAAAGCGGGATGGTCGTCCTGCCCGAAGCGAGCATTCGCAAGAAGGGCCGCCTCGGCCCCGGCCAGATGATCGCGGTCGATCTCGACGAGGGCACGCTCTATGAGGACCGCGCGATCAAGGACAAGATCGCGGGCGCGCACGATTATCCCGCGCGGGTCAAGGGTTTCCGCACGATGCGCGACCTTCCCAGGGGCGGCAGGTCGAGCCTCCCCGACTGGGATCGCCCCGAACTGCTGCGCCGTCAGGTCGCGGCGGGGCTGACCATGGAGGATATGGAACTGATCCTCTCGCCCATGGTCGAAGACGCCAAGGAAGCGATCGGGTCGATGGGCGACGACACGCCGCTGGCCGTCATTTCGGACAAGCCGCGCCACGTCGCGCAATTCTTTCGCCAGAATTTCAGCCAGGTCACCAACCCGCCGATCGACTCCTTACGCGAACGGCACGTGATGAGCCTGAAGACGCGATTTGCCAACCTCGCCAACATCCTCGACGAAAAGGGACAGAGCGAGCACGTCCTCGTTATGGATTCGCCGGTGCTCGTCGGCGACGATTGGGACCGGCTGCGCGCCTATTTCGGCGACGCCGTCGCCGACATCGACTGCACCTTCCCTGCAGGCGGCGACGCGTCGACCCTGCGCGATGCGATCGCGCGCATCCGCCGCGAGGCCGAGGATGCGGTGCGCGCGGGGCGCAGCGAGCTGTTCCTGTCCGACCAGAATATCGGTCCCGACCGCATCGGCGTCGCGATGGTGCTCGCCGCCGCGGCGGTTCACACGCACCTCGTTCGCAAGGGACTGCGCAGCTATGCGTCGGTCAACGTCCGCTCGGCCGAAGTGCTCGACACGCACGGCTTTGCCGTGCTGATCGGCGTCGGTGCGACGACGGTCCATGCCTATCTGACCGAAGCGACGATCGCCGATCGCCAGGCGCGCGGCCTGTTCGGCGATCTGTCGATGGACGATTGCCGCCAGCGTTTCCGCAAGGCGATCGACGACGGCCTCCTCAAGATCCTGGCCAAGATGGGGATCGCGGTGATCTCCAGCTATCGCGGCGGCTATAATTTCGAGGCCGTCGGCCTGTCGCGCGCGCTCGTCAACGACCTGTTCCCCGGCATGCCGGCAAAGATTTCGGGCGAAGGCTATCAATCGCTGCTGATCAACGCGTCGGACAAGCACGAGGCGGCCTATGACAGCCGCGTCGCCACCCTGCCGATCGGCGGTTTCTATCGCCAGCGCGCGGGCGGCGAGGCGCACGCCTATTCGGCGCAGCTGATGCACCTGTTGCAGACCGCGGTCGCAACCGACAGCTATTCGACCTATCTGCAATTCGCCCGCGGGGTCGCCGACCTGCCGCCCGTCTATCTGCGCGACCTGATGGAGTTCAACTATCCGGCGCAGGGGGTCGCGCTCGACAGTGTCGAGGCGATCACCGAGATCCGCAAGCGGTTCGTCACCCCCGGCATGTCGCTCGGCGCCCTGTCGCCCGAAGCGCACGAGACGCTGGCGATCGCGATGAACCGTATCGGTGCGAAAGCGGTATCGGGCGAAGGGGGCGAGGACAGCTCACGTTATCAGCCCTACGCCAACGGCGACAACGCCAACAGCAACATCAAGCAGATCGCGAGCGGTCGTTTCGGCGTCACCGCCGAATATCTCGGCGCGTGCGACGAGATAGAGATCAAGGTCGCGCAAGGTGCCAAGCCCGGCGAGGGCGGCCAGCTTCCGGGCTTCAAGGTCACCGAGTTCATCGCGCGGCTGCGTCATTCGACGCCCGGCGTCATGCTGATCTCGCCGCCGCCGCACCACGACATCTATTCGATCGAGGATCTGGCACAGCTCATCTATGACCTGAAACAGATCAATCCGAAGGCGCGCGTCTGCGTCAAGCTCGTCAGCTCGGCGGGGATCGGCACCGTGGCGGCGGGCGTCGCCAAGGCGCACGCCGACGTGATCCTTGTTTCGGGTAACACCGGCGGCACCGGTGCCTCGCCCCAGACGAGCATCAAATATGCCGGTACGCCGTGGGAAATGGGCCTGTCCGAAGTCAACCAGGTGCTGACCCTCAACGGCCTGCGTCATCGCATCCGGCTGCGCACCGACGGCGGGCTCAAGACCGGGCGCGACATCGTGATCGCGGCGATCCTCGGTGCCGAGGAATATGGCATCGGGACGCTCAGCCTCGTCGCGATGGGCTGCATCATGGTGCGCCAGTGCCATTCGAACACCTGTCCGGTCGGCGTTTGCACGCAGGACGAAAAGCTGCGCGCAAAGTTCACCGGCAGCCCCGAAAAGGTCATCAATCTGATGACCTTCATCGCCGAGGAGGTGCGCGAAATCCTGGCCAAGCTCGGCTGCCGCAGCCTCGACGAGGTGATCGGCCGCACCGAGTTGCTGCGTCAGGTCAGCCGCGGCGCCGAACATCTCGACGACCTCGACCTCAATCCGATCCTCGCAAAGGTCGATGCGCCCGACGACCAGCGCCGCTCGAAGGGACCGCATTTCCGCAACCCTGTCCCCGACAGCCTCGACGCGCAAATCCTGAGCGACGCGAAGCCGCTGTTCGAGCGCGGCGAGCGAATGCAGCTGACCTACAACGTCCGCAACACGCACCGCGCCGTCGGCACGCGCCTGTCGGCCGAGGTGACAAAGCGGTTCGGCATGAAGGGACTCGCCGACCGCCATGTCGAAATCCGGCTGCGCGGGACCGCGGGGCAGTCGCTCGGCGCCTTCCTGTGCCAGGGCATCACGCTTGAGGTATTCGGCGACGCCAACGATTATGTCGGCAAGGGCCTGTCGGGCGGCCGCATCATCGTGCGTCCGACCGTATCGAGCCCGCTGGTCAGCCAGCACAACAGCATCGTCGGCAACACCGTCCTTTATGGCGCGACCGCGGGCACGCTGCTAGCCGCGGGTCAGGCGGGCGAACGCTTCGCGGTCCGCAACTCGGGCGCCAATGTCGTCGTCGAGGGCTGCGGCGCGAATGGCTGCGAATATATGACCGGCGGTACGGCAGTCATATTGGGCTCGGTCGGCTCCAACTTCGGCGCCGGCATGACGGGCGGCATGGCCTTCGTGCTCGACATCGACGGCGCTTTCGAACGGCGCGCCAATGGCGAATCGATCCAGTGGCAACGACTGGACAGCGCGCATTGGGAGGGCGTGCTCAAGGAGCTGATCGCGGATCATGCGCAGGCGACCGGCAGCAAATGGTCGGAGGAAATCCTGTCCGACTGGGATCGCCGCAAGGGCGAATTCTGGCAGGTGTGCCCCAAGGAAATGGTCGGCCGCCTTGCCCACCCGTTGAGCGATGCCGAACCGGCCGAAACGGTCGCCGCCGAATAGATTTGGTCGCCGATGCGGTGCAGTTCATCGCATTGGCGGCCACGTTCAGCGCAGGGCAAGCGTCTCCATCCCATGATAGTGCGCACGATGCGTCCACGCATCCGTTCGGAAAGGATGACGCCATGCGCCGCCTGTTGCTGATTGCCCTCCCCGCTGCTGCGCTTGCGGCGCCCCTGCCCGCCGCGGCTGCCGAGACGTCGCTGGACGATACCGCGGCGGCACTGAACGATCCTGCAATGCAGGACCGCATGGCCGACAGCGTCGCAGCGCTGGTCGGCGCGCTGATGCAGATGCGCGTCGGCCCGCTCGCCGAAGCCGTGGCGCGTGTCGACCCCGATTCCGACGCGGCCTATATCCCGCCCGACGCGACGCTCGGCGAGATTGCCGGCCGCGATCCCGATTATGGCGAGCGGCTTGGCGACGACGTGCGCGCCGGGGCGCATATGGCGGGCGACATGGCCGCAGCCCTGTCGGCCTATGCCCCCGTGCTCAAGGACATGGCGCGCGACATGGCCGCACAGTGGGACCGCGAGCGCGCCGCCGC
>CAZSMB010000088.1:0-1241 GCA_964607625.1 uncultured Sphingopyxis sp.
TCGCCCAGGCGTGCAGCCCCCAGTGGAAGAAGGTCAGCACCATCGCCTGCCGCGCCGCTTCGACCGTGCCGCCCGCACCCACGGGGGGCTGCGCATAATGCTGGATCGGCTCGGCGACCCCGAAGAAGATCAGGCCGATCCCCATTCCGGCGCTGAACAGCATCGCGAACCATGACAGATAGCTGTAATCGGGCTCGCTGTCGTCGGGGCCAAGCTTTACGTCGCCATAACGGCTGAACATCAGGAACAGCACGAAAACCAGAAAGCCCGCGACGGCGGCAATGTAGAACCAGCCGAAATCCTGCACGATCGCGGCCTGTACGGCATCGAATACGGTGCGCGCCTGGTCGGTGAACAACGCGCCGTAGAGCGCGAAGAGCAGGGTCAGGGCCGCCGAGATGAAGAAGACCGGCGGGTTGACCTTAAGCCCGAAGCGCGATCGCGGAGCGGCGTCTGCGGTCTTTTCGGTCATGTCCGGCGGCTTCGGTTCCGCAGGCGGGACGGCAGGGCGGGCGTCAGCGCGCGGGGCGGGTTCGGTCTCGCGAAACGGGTCATCGGGCGGCGATAGCATGGTTTTCCTCCGATCGCAGCCTCGCGCCGTACCGCGCCTTATGGCCCCCTGGCCGACCCCAGATAAATTCGGGTTGCGGGGCGGCGCCGCAATGGGGCATCGCTTGCCGGTGCATCGATGCGGGAAGGGGGGCCATGCATCACAGGATCCTGATCGTCGACGACCATCCGGTCACGCAAAGCGGGCTGCGGCTGCTCTTCGCGGGGCACGAGCGGTTCGTGGTGGTGGGGGGGCTCGACCGCGGCGCGACGGTCGGCGCCTTCGTTCAGTCCCAGCCGGTCGATATCGTCATCCTCGACCTCAACCTGCCCGACGTGCGCGGGGTGAATGTCCTCGCCGAAATCGTCGGGTCGCGCGACATGACGGTGATTATCCTGACCGGCGAAAGCCACTATGGCGAAATCGATTACGCGTTGAAACTCGGCGCGCGCGGGGTGGTCGGCAAGGGCGACCCGCCCGATCAGATCATCGCCGCGTGCGATGCGGCGGTTGCGGGCGACGTTTATGTTTCGCCTGCGATGGCCGAGGCGCTGGGCAAGTATCGGCAGCCGCCGGTCAGCCTGTCGTCGCGCCAGATGGCGATTCTCCACTATCTTGCCCAGGGCGAGAGCAACAAGGAGATCGCCTATCGCCTGTCGATCGCGCAGCCGACGGTGTCGTTCCATATCGC
>CAZSMB010000088.1:1341-4370 GCA_964607625.1 uncultured Sphingopyxis sp.
CGCCGCTTCGAATTCGGTACGCTCGTCGAAGTCGACGAGCCGGCGGTGCGTCAGCGCGGCGCGCAGGTCTTGCGGCGCGGCGGGGGTCGTGGCCGCAAAGGCGCAAGGCAGGGCGATTTCCACCAGCGTGCCCTGCGGGGTCGATCGCACGATGCGCAGCGACCCCGCCAAGGTCTCGACGAGCCGCTTCGCCGCGAGGAAGCCCGATCCCGTGCCAGCCACGCTTTCGTCGCCGCGCAGGCGCGTCGCACTCGCGTCATTGAGCCGTGCGACGATGTTGGCGGTCATGCCGCGGCCGGTGTCGGCGATCGCGATGGTCGCGGTCTCGCCGTCGCGCTCGACGCGGATCGTCGCCCCGCCCTGATCGGTATATTTGTGACTGTTGCTGAGCAGGTTGGCGATCGCGCGCATCAGCAGCGCCCTGTCGGACACGATCGCGACGTCGCCCTCGATGGCGGTTGCGAGCGTCAAGCCCTTGGCGGCGAAAGCGGCCTTGAACATCATCGCGAGCGGTTCGGTGAGCGTCTCGGCGCGGAAGCAGCCGAGCGCGACGAAATCCGACTCGCTGCCCGCGATATTTGCCCCCGACATGGTGGTCGACACGATTTCGCTCAGATAGCGTGCCGAGCTTTGCAGCATGTGGGTCAGGTCGCGGTGGGTGTCGCCGTCGCCGGTGCGCTCGAGCGCGGTGACCGCGCTGTTGAGCGCGAGGATGACTTGCTTGCTGTCGTGGCCTGAGGCGTGAAGCAGCGCGTTCTGGCTGTTCACCGTGGCGAGTGCGAACGCCTTTTCCTCCGCAAGCCGCGCCGCGCGCTCGCTGATCGCGACGCGGTCGGCCATCGAGGCGGCGTAATTGGCATCGGCGGTCAGTTTGTCGGCCTGGATCTTCTTGAGATTGAGCCCGAGCGCGAGCGTGACCATCATCGATTCGAACAGGCCGACGGGCCCCGCGAGGTGCCAGTTGATCGGCAACCAGGCAAAAACCCCCATCGAGGCGACCGCGGCGTAAACTATGAACAGGGCGAGCGCCGCCCAGCCGACGAACAGCGGCCAGAGCTGGCGTCCGAGCTGCTGCATCGCGGCGAAGCCGACGAAGGGCAGGAACAGCGCGACCGCAACGGCGACGAGCCAGCCGCCGACGTGGAGCGCCGCGCGCGCGGCGGGAGGATAGAGCGCCAGGGCCGGCTGCGCCGCCATGATGACCAGCGCGGCGGCGATGAGGATCTTCAGGATGCGGTCGCGGCGGGGGAAATGAACCTGGGTCCGCACGAAGCTGCGGCAGAATTGCGCCATGCTCGCCGCGAAGCCGCATTTGAACATCTCTTCGAGCGCGACCCCGACGAGCGGCTTGTCGGCCAGGAAGAAGATGGTGATATAGCCCTCGGAATGGACGGTGTTCAGCGCAAAAAAGCCCTGCGCGATCGCGAGCCAGACGAATTCGCGGTGACCGGTGATCGAGAAGAAGAGGAAATTGAGCAGGATCAGGATCGCGATGCTCAGCACCACCCCCGACACCATCGCGATATTGGCGCGGCGGTCCTTGAAAAAGCTGCCATAGGTCTCGATCCGGATCGGCATATAGGTCGAATTTTCGGAAAGCATGTCGATCAGGATCAGCTTTTCCTCGCGCGGCTGGAGCACAAGCTCGCTGCTGAACGCCTGATAGGTGCGCAGATTGTCCGACGCGGCGCGCGGGTCGGTCCCGTCGACTTTCAGCGAAAGCCGCCCCTTCGCCCATTCGTAGAGCCGGAAATATTTGAGCGATCCTCGCCCGGTGGTGAAGATCCAGCTCCCCTGGTCGTCGCCCGCGTTGCGCACACGCAGCCACGCGACCGTGCGGGCGCCGGGCGGCCCGAAATGGATCGTCGGCCCGGAAATGCGTTCGCCGGGGCGGGCGAGCATCTCGTCGATGCGGCCCGGAACGACGCCGTCAGGCGATCGAACGAAGCGCAGAAAGGGCGCGATCGGGCTGGAATCCGCGCCCGGAGTCAACTCGACCGCCGGTCCGGCGGGCGTTGCGGCACTCGCGGGCACGGCCAGCACCCCCAGCACCATGGCCCACAGGATCATCAGCCGCGCGATCGTCATGCCCCCTATGCCCCTTGCCCGCGTGCCGGTTCGGACCCGGCGTCGCCTTGGGGCCGATTGCCGCTATCCGGTCAATAGTAATCGATTGATATCAAGTCCTTTCATAATTTTCATAATTGCGTTGCCGCATGTTTCATCATTTTTCATCGCTCGGGGAAAGACATGCCGGGCCGCGGCGCGGCACACCTTGCCCGTGACTGGACGCCGATCCGGCCGCGCGGCGGCACCCCTAAATTACTTTGGGTAGACGGTGCGCCCGGCCGGCAACTAGTCACATGAATACAAAGTCGAAGGGCTCCCGCGCATGCGGGACGCGCCATTCGGCCGGGGGCGCAAGAACGATTGGCAGATGAACGGGACGGACTGCGCGCGGCGTCGTTTCCGACCGGTCCTGCCTGTCCGTGTGAATTTTGAGGGGAGTGTCATTTGATGTCGGCTGTTTCGAAATCCCGCCTGCTTACCACGAGCGCCATCGCCGGTCTTGCGGTGCTCCAGCTTTCCACGCCGGTCCAGGCGCAGCAAGCCTTCGGTGTCCACAACGACCAGGCCGAACCGCTTGAGGTCACGGTCGCGGAGGACGAGGAGATCGTCGGCGACGACATCGGCGTCTATGCCGACAATGGCCCCGTCGTGATCGACAATCAGGGCGAGATTCGCGGCAACGGCACCAGCCCCGGCAGCATCGACAGCCGGCCGAGCGGGGGGGTGGTTATTGCGCAGGCGGGATCCGTCGTGAACAATGACGACCTGATCTCGGGCGCCGCCAACGGGATCGCGACGAGCTATTTCTTCAGCGAGGATGCGAACGGCGACAATCTGCCGCCGCAGGCGCTGGCCACCGACACGACCGTCACCAACAGCGGCCAGATCATCGGCGAAGGCGGCTCGGGCGTCGCGCTTGCCGGGGGCGGCACGGTCACCAACAGCGGAAACATCAAGGG
>CAZSMB010000088.1:4470-10562 GCA_964607625.1 uncultured Sphingopyxis sp.
CAGATCACCAACAGCGGCACGATTCGCGGCACGAATTTCGGCATCACGACCGCGACGACCGCCGATCCGGCGACCGGTCAGGTGCTGGGGCTCGCGATCGGGACGAGCGTCGACAACAGCGGCACGATCACCGGGCAGAACAACGACGGCGTGCGCCTGATCGGCGGCGGCACGGTCACCAACAGTGGTACGATCGAAGGCATTGCGAGCACACCTTCGGCGCTCACCGACGGTATCTCGATGTTCGGTTTCGAGGGGCAGGATCTGTCCGGAACCACCGCGATCGGCACCGTCGTCAATGCCGAGGGCGGGACGATCCGCGGCGACCGTTTCGGCGCGATCATTTCGGGCGGCGCGGTGGTCGAGAACCAGGGGCTGATCACCGGCAACACCGGCGGTCTCTATCTCCAGACCAACACGACCGAGGAAGCGGGCAAGACCGCGTCGCTGACCAACGGCGGCACCGTTTCGGGCGGCATGGGCGTCGTTTTCGGCAGCAACCTCGAATCATCCGAACTCGTCAACACGGGCACGATCACCGGCACTTCGACCTTCGGCGTCTCGAACGGCTCCTATGGCCGGCTGTCGATCGCCAACGAGGAAGGCGGCGTCATCGAAGGTTCGACGATCGGCGTCTATGACGACGAAGGCGGCATCGACCTGGTCAACGCCGGAACGATCCGCGGCAACGGCACCTATGACGGGTTCGAAGAGCCGCCGCACGCCGGTGTCACCATCCTCGGCGCGCCGTCGACGATCGCCAACAGCGGCACCATCTCGGGCGCCGGCGCCGGCATCACGACGGCCTATTATCTGAACGTCGAGACCGGCGCGCTCGAGGGGCGCGCGACCGATACGCAGGTCGACAACAGCGGCACGATCGCGGGCGAAAGCAACGACGGCATCCGCCTGATCGGCGGCGGCAGCGTGACCAACAGCGGGTCGATCAGCGGCAGCGGCCGCGGCGATGCCGACGGCATATCGATGTACGCCTACACCGACCAGTCGAACGAAGATTACAGCGCGCTCGTCACCAATGCCGAGGGCGGCTCGATCGAGGGCGAACGCTTTGGCATCATCCTGTCGGGCGGCGGCGACGTGGACAATGCGGGGGATATCGCGGGCATCAACGGCGGCGTCTTCATCCAGGGCACCGCGCTGAACACCGATGCGAGCGAAGACCGCAGCGGCCTGACCGCCAGCGTCGTCAATTCGGGGACGATCCACGGCACCGGCAATTTCGGCGGCAGCGACGGCGACGGCTATGGCGTCGGCTTCGGCAGCGACATGTCGACCGCGACGCTCGACAACAGCGGTTCGATCGTCAGCGACTTCGGCGTCGGCGTGCTCCAGGGGTCCCGCGCCGACCTGACGCTGACCAATGCCGAGGGCGGCACGATCACCGGCGCGACCTCGGGCGTCTATGCGAATGCGACGGGAACGCTCGCGCTCGTCAACGCCGGGACGATCCGCGGCAATGGCAGCTACGACGGCTTTGCCCAGACCCCCGACGCGGGCGTCACGATCGGGACCGCCGCATCGAGCGTGACCAACAGCGGCACGATCTCGGGCGCCGGGGCGGGCATCACCACCGTCTATCTGTACGACGAGGATATCGGCGACTTCGCCGGCTTCGCGATCGGGACCACGGTCGACAACAGCGGCACGATCAGCGGCGAGGGCAATGACGGCGTGCGCCTGATCGGCGGCGGCAGCGTGACCAACAGCGGCACGATCACCGGCGCGGGCGCCACCTATGCCGACGGCATCTCGATGTACGCCTATGCCGACCAGTCGAGCGACGGCTATGCCGCGGCGGTGACCAACGCCGAAGGCGGATCGATCGAGGGCGATCGCTTCGGGATCATCCTGTCGGGCGGCGGCGAGGTCGACAATGCGGGGGATATCGCGGGCGCCAACGGCGGCGTCTTCATCCAGGGGACCGCGCTCGACAGCGGCGATCGCAGCGGCCTGACCGCCAGCCTGACCAATTCGGGAACGATTAGCGGGACGCGCGACGACGGCATCGACGGCTATGGCGTCGGCTTTGGCAGCGACCTTGCGACCGCGACGCTCGACAACAGCGGGTCGATCCTCAGCGAAGCGGGTGCGGGCGTGTTCCACGGCACGCTAGGCGACGTCACGATCACCAACACCGAAGGCGGAGTGATCGAGGGCGGCACCCACGGCGTCTATGCCGGCGGCGACGGGTCGCTGCACCTGGTCAACGCAGGAACGATCCGCGGCAACGGCAGCTATGAAGGCCCCGATGCCCCCGCCGACGCCGCGGTGATGATCCAGTCGGGCGGCGCCATCGTCGAAAACAGCGGCATGATCTCGAGCGCCGGGCAGGGCATCGTCACCCAGCTCTATTTCAACGAGGAGACGGGGCAGCTCGAACAGCGCGCCGCCGACACGACGGTGGTCAACAGCGGCACGATCCGCGGCGAGACCAACGACGCCGTGCGCCTGTTCGGCGGCGGCAGCGTGACCAACAGCGGGACGATCGAAGGCGTCGCGGGCGAGATGACCGACGGCGTCACGATCCAGGCCTTTGGCGGCCAGGACACCAGCGGCAGCACGATGCTGGGCAGCGTCGTCAATGAAGACGGCGGGACGATTTCGGGCGCGCGCTACGGCGTGCTCGCGGTCAGCGGGGCGTCGGTGACCAATGCCGGCACCATCTCGGGCGGGCTGACCGGCGTCGTCATCGGCAAGCAGAGCACCGCCGGCAAGGCGGGCGTGCTCGACAACAGCGGCACGATCGAGGGCGGCGTCCTGATCGACGTCGACACCGCGAGCGCGACGAACAGCGGTTCGATCGTCAGCGACACCGGTATGGCGTTCACGTCGCTCGGCCAGATCGACCTGGTGAACAGCGGCACGCTGGCCGGGGCGAACGGCGTCGCGGCGACGCTGAGCGCGTTCGACGACAGCGTGACGCTCAAGACCGGCAGCGCGATCACCGGAGTGGTCGACGCGGGCGACGGCATCGACAGCCTGACGCTCGACGGCGACGTGCTCGAACTCACCGAGGCCCAGCAGATCGGCGGGGCGGCGGGCTTCGAGACGCTCGAGGTCGCGAAGGGCTATTGGACCACGACCGGCTATGTCGGCGAGTTCGACAGCGTCGGCATCGCCGAAGGCGCCGCGCTTCAGGTCAACGAAGTCGACCTTGGCGGCGAAGACGGCCCGTCGACGCCGATCGATACCGGCACGGTGTCGGTCGACGGCCGGCTGGTCCTGAACTTCGGGCAGGACGATGTCGTGTCCACGCTCGATGCGCTGTCGATCACCGGTTCGGGCAGCCTCGAACTGATCGGCGAGGCGGTGTTCCTGGTCGACATCGATACGATCGCGCACACCGGCGGCACCACGATCGCCAATGGCGGGCTCGTACTGACCGGCACCCTGCAAGGCAATGTGACGACCGAAGGCGACGGCACCTTCACGCTCGGCGCCGGCGGGACCGAGGGCAATTTCGCGGGCGATATCGTCAACAACGGCCGCTTCGTCTTCAACCGGTCGGACGATTACGACTTCGGCGGCGCCTTTTCGGGCACCGGCACGCTCGACAAGATGGGGGCGGGGACGCTCTCCTTCCTCGGCGATTATGATTTCGACGGGATCACCAACATCCTGGGCGGCGCGGTCCGCATCGGCGGCCTCATCGATCCCGAAACCGACTTCAACGTCGGCGAAGGCACGCTCGACCTCAGCGGCAACGACCAGACGATCGGCGGCCTTTCGGGCGGCGCGGGAGCGGGGGTCGAGATCGGCGCCAACCAGCTGACCGTCAATCAGGACGAGAACAGCGAGTTCGCCGGCGAGATCACCGGCACCGGCGGCCTGACCAAGACCGGCGACGGCACGCTCAACCTGACCGGCGACAACAGCTACACCGGCCCGACAACGGTCAGCGGCGGCAAGCTGGCGGTCAACGGGTCGATCACCTCGCCGGTCACCGTGACCGACGGCGGCGCGCTGGGCGGCAACGGCACCGTCGGGTCGACCGACGTCGGCAACGGCGGCATCGTGGCCCCCGGCAATTCGATCGGTCGCCTGACCGTGGCCGGCGACCTCGATTTCGCGGCGGGTTCGACCTATCAGGTCGAGGTTAATGCCGCGGGGCAGGCCGACCGCATCGACGCGACGGGCACGGTCACGATCGACAGCGGTGCCAGCGTCGCCGTGATGGCGGCGGACGGCAATTACGCGGGCCGCACCGACTATGTCATCCTGACCGGCGCCGGGGGCGTCGACGGCACCTTCGGATCGGTGACGAGCGACCTTGCCTTCCTCGACCCGCTGCTGCGCTACAGCGCCGACACCGTCACGCTGTCGCTCTATCGCAACGACGTCGATTTCGCCGATGTCGCATTCGGCGCCAACCAGGCGGCGGTTGCCGGCGCGATCCAGTCGCGCGGCATCGACGATCCGCTGTTCGAAGCGGTGGTGAACCAGAATGCGGCCGGCGCGCGGACCGCCTATGGCGACCTGTCGGGCGAAATCGTCGCGAGCACGCTCAGCGGGCTCACCGATGACAGCCGGTACCTGCGCGGCGCGCTGCTCGGGCTCAAGGCACCCGAAGCCGGCGGCGCCTTCGTCTGGGGTTCGGCGTTCGGCGGCTGGGGCGATTTCGACGCCCGCGGCGGTCGCTTTGGCATGGACACCGACCATAAGGGCCTCGTCGCGGGCTTCGGCTATGGCGGCAATGGCTTTGCCGCGGCGCTGTCGGCGGGGATCGGCGATTCGGACTTCCATCTGAACGGCCGCACCGACCGCGCAAAGGTCGACAGCAAATATCTGGCGGCCCATGCGGTCTATGGCACCGGTGAAGGACTGCGCGGCGCCTTTGGCATCGCCTATGCGTGGCACGATATCGACACCAGCCGCTCGGTGACCTTCGCACCGCTGGCCCAGTCGCTCAGCTCGAAGCGCGACGCGACGACGCTGCAACTGTTCGGCGAACTCGGCTATGACGTGGTGACCGGCGATGCGGCGGTAACGCCCTTCGCCCGCCTTGCCCACGTCAGCACCAAGAGCGACGCCTTCGTCGAAACCGGCGGCAGCGCCGCGCTCGACGTCGACGGCGCGAAGCAGAAGACCACCTTCCTCAGCCTGGGCCTGCGGGCGCGGGGCGGGGTCGGCCAGGTCGGCTTCCAGCCCTATGTCTCGGCGGCATGGAACCGCGCGTTCGACGATCGCGGCGCTCCGGTCGGCGCGGCCTTTGCCAGCGGCGGCGCCCCCTTTGCGATCACCGGCACGCTGATCCCGAAGAGCTCGGCGGAGATCGAGGCGGGCTTCGACTATGACGCGGGCGGTTTCACCATCGGCGCCGGCTATACCGCAACCCTCGCGTCGGGACGCGACACGCAGGGCGTCAAGATCACCGCTCGCTTCTCCTTCTGATCCGCGACCCTATCGGACGGAGAATCGGCGGCAGGGGCCGGAGCGAGCGATCGCTCCGGCCCCTTTCGCTTGATCGGCCGGCGGCGTAGTGCCGCCGCCAGGGCGTCAGGAAAGGCGCGTGTCGATCGGCAACCCGGCCTTCAACGTCAGCGTCACCGGCGTGCGTTCGGCGATGTCGGCAAGGCGCGCCTGCTGGTCGGCATCGAGCCCGGCGATCGTCAGCGTCCGATCGATCCGCATCGCATCGCGTCCGCCGCTCAGCCGCAATCCGACCGCGACCGATTCGAGCGGCCAGTCCTTGCGGTCGGCGTACATGCGCAGCGTGATCGCGGTGCACGCGCCGAGGCTGGCGAGCAGCAGGTCATAGGGCGCGGGTCCCGCGTTCTGCCCGCCGAGCCCCGGGCCTTCGTCGGCGACGAGGTCGTGGCCGCCGACCGCGATCTCGGTGCGATAATGGTCCCTGCCGATGCGCGCGGTGCCGTGGGCCATAGCCTGTCTCCTGCCGGTTGAGCCCCCGTCATGGCGCGGATGCGGCGACGGTGCAATCAACCCTTCGGCGGAACGCGGTGCCGCAGCCAGGGCAGCAGGATCGCCTCGACCTCTTCGGCGCATTCGGCCTGCGTCCAGTGGCCGCAACCTTCGAGCATATGCGCGTCGAGGTCGGGGACGTGCGCCCGCAT
>CAZSMB010000089.1:0-10460 GCA_964607625.1 uncultured Sphingopyxis sp.
TTATTCCGCACCCAAGGGCAGATTCCCACGCGTTACGCACCCGTGCGCCACTAGATCCGAAGATCTCGTTCGACTTGCATGTGTTAGGCATGCCGCCAGCGTTCGTTCTGAGCCAGGATCAAACTCTCAAGTTTGATGTTCGAATCTGCCAAGGTGGAATATCCCTCGCAGACCCGCTCATTTTAAGGAGCCTGGCCTACACAAGAAGCAACCTCGTGAAAGGCTGCTTCCACGTTATGGAAACGTGTAAGACATGCAGGTCAGGCTTGGCTTTTTATCCTGAGCACCCGGTACCTTAAAGCCACCGGACCCAGGGCCGCCGCCCACATGTCCCTTCATCGACAATCACAATTTCAAAGAGCTCACCGACAAGAAACAGCGGACAGTTGTCGTTCCCCGCTATTGCTATCGGGGGACATCTGTCCGTATCTGTTGGCGACCGTCTGGTTCGTGGCGTTTGGCGCCGCGCCCCGTCCGGTGAAAAGGCCTCTAGGCTTCTCGCTGATTCGCGTCAACACCCTTTTTGCAATTTTGTTTCAAAGGATGTTCGTCGCATCGGGAAAGTCCCGGGCCGGAAAGGTGAAATGGTGAGCGAAAGCGCGGAATTCAAGGGCGACGCGGGCGCCGATAAAAGCGAAGGCGCTTTCGGCGACCGTGTGCGCAGCGCGGTTATCTGGCGATCGGGCAGCCAGATTCTCGCCCAGATCATCACCTGGTCGGTGACTCTGGTCGTGATTCGACTGCTCGATCCCGCCGATTACGGCCTGTTCGCCATGACTCAGGTCATCATGTCCTTCCTCGCCTTCCTCAACGGATGGGGATTCGCGAGCGCGCTCGTGCAGTCCGATTCGGTCGATCCTTTCCGAATCCGGCAAGCCTTCGGGTTGCTTCTGCTGCTGAACGGAGGGCTCGCGGCCCTCCAGCTGCTCGGCGCACCGCTCGCCGCGGCCTATTACGGCCAGCCGATGGTCGCCGACCTGCTCCGCGTCCAGGCGCTGATCTTTCTCGCGACGCCTTTCATCGCGCTGCCGGAGGTGATGATGTCGCGGACGCTCGACTTCCGGCGCCAGGCGCTCGTCAACCTGGTCGCGGCGCTCGCGGGAGCGGGCACCGCGCTCGGCTGCGCGCTCGCGGGCTATGGCGTGTGGACGCTGGTCTATGCGCCGATCGCGCTGTTCTGGACGCGCGCGATCGGCCTGACGATCGTGTCGCGCCTGCTCGTCTGGCCGAGTTTCAATTTCAGGGGGTGCGGCCAGATCATCGGATTCGGTTCGGCGGTGCTGTTCAGCCAGCTCTTCTGGCTGGTGCAGAGCCAGTCGGACGTCTTCATTGCCGGCCGCCGATTCGAACCCCACGCGCTCGGCCTCTATGCCGAGGCGCTCTTCCTCGCGCAGATCTTCATGGCGAAATTCGTGCCTCCGCTGAACGAGGTCGCCTTTCCCGCCTATTCGCGAATCAAGGACGATCGCGCCGCGATGCGCTGGAGCTTCCTGAAAACCGTGCGCCTGCTGATGTTGCTTGCGGCACCCTTCTATTGCGGGCTTGCCGTGACCGCGGCGCCGATGGTCGAAACATTGTTCGGCACGAAGTGGCTCGGCATGGTGCCCTATATCCAGATCCTGTCGCTCGCCCTTATCTTCATGACGGTGCAGATCCTCTTCGCCCCGGTGAACAACGCGCTTGGCAAGCCGTTCGTGACCATGCTTTCGTCGCTCGGCGGCGCGATTCTCTTCCCGGCCTGCTTTCTGGTCGGCGCGCGCTGGGGGTTGATCGGCATCGCCTGGGCCTGGCTCGTCGCCGCGCCGTTGCTGTTCCTGCTGTCCGCGCGGATGACCGCGCCGCAACTCGGCATCTCGCTGTGGCAGGTCGCGCGCGCGATGCTGCCCGGCCTCGCCCCCGCGCTCGTGATGGCGATCGCCGTCGCGCTGACCGATCAATGGCTGCTCGCGCCGCTGATGCCCGCCGCGCCGATTCGCCTCGCGCTGCTCGTCGCGATGGGTGCGCTGCTCTATGGCGCGCTCCTTTGGCTGCTCGAGCGCGACGCGATATCCGAAGTGATGCGACTCGTGATCCGGCGCCAGCCCCCGGCGGTCGATGCGGCCGGCTGACGCGCCTGGCCGGTTGCCGCGCTAGCGGCGACGAATCGTCACGACGCGATATAGTCGCGCATCGCCGCGGCTTCGGCCTCGATCTTGTCGATGCGATATTTGACCAGGTCGCCGATCGACACGAATCCCACGAGTCGTCCGCCGTCGACGACAGGCAGGTGCCGGATGCGCTTTTGCGTCATCTGGGACAGGGCGCCCATCACCGCCATCGACGATTCGCAGGTGACGGGCGATTTCGTCATCACATCGTCGATTCGCCGGTCGAGCGCGTCGGGGCCATAGGAAGAGGTCAGGCGCACCAGATCGCGCTCGGAAAAAATGCCGACGATCGAATCGCCGTCGACGACCGGGACGGCACCGATGCGATGCTGCGCGAGCAGGTCGACCACCGCGCGCACCGTGTCGGCGGGCCGTGCCGAAATCACCGCGCCCGTGCGCCCGTGCAAAATCGCTCCAATCGTCATGAGTCCCGCTCCCTTCCTTGCTTCCTTGCTTTCGCTTTTCGTCGCTCAGGATATCACGATTTGCCGCCGGGCCGAAGTGCCGGGCGCCATATCCCCGCGATGCCCCCTTGGCCTTGGCCCCGCCTTCGTCCATGAGGGCGCGCGATGGTCAAACCCTCCCCCCTCGACAATCGCGAAACCTCGCGAATCGCATGGGCCCGCTATCGCCGGCTTATGCGCGGCATGACGATCGTGTCGCTGGTCGCGGTCGTCGGTGCGCTGTCCTACCTGCGCTGGTCGATGGGGGACGCCTTGACCATTCACATGATGATCGCGACCGCGGCGGGCGTCGGCCTGTCGGTGATGCTGGGCGCCGCGTTGATGGGGCTCGTCTTCCTGTCGAGCGGCAGCGGCCACGACGAATCGATCGAAGACCCGTTCGAAGACGACCCGGAAATGAACCCATGACCGATACCGTTCACAACCTGCCCTCGCGCCCCGACCCGATCCTACGCGTCGTGCCGCGTCCAGCCGACATCAACGCCAACGGCCATATCTTCGGCGGATGGGTGCTCAGCCAGATGGACATCGCGGGCGGCATCGTCGCGGGGCGAATCGCGCAAGGGCCAACCGCGACGGTCGCGATCGAGGCAATGGAGTTCATCGCGCCCATCCTGCTCGGCGACATCATTTCGGTCTACGCACATCTCGAACGGCGGGGACGTACGTCGATGGGAATCCGCATCGAAGTGCTCGCGACGCGCGACCGCGGCGAAACCGAAGTGATGGTGACGAGCGGCCTTTTCACCTTCGTCGCGCTCGACGAGAATCACCGGCCGCGCCCGCTGCCACCCGCCTGAACGGGCTCAATCGCCCTTCAGCTTTTGCCGAAAGACGCGCACGACCTGTTCGTTCGCCGGCACCGTCACCCGCCATACCCAGTTGCTCCCGCGGCGCTCCCACCCCTCGGGTGCTGGATCGAGCGCAAAGGGGACGAGTGCTTCGACGTCGGCGTCGAAGGGCCGCGCATTGGTGAAGGTGACCTCCCACGAACGATAATCCTGCGCCTTCGAATCGGGCAGGCGCCGGATGCGGTACCGGACCGCGGGGCTCGATCCGATGTCGTAATCGACCCGCTCGCCCTTTGCCTTGTCGCCGATCTTCGCTTCGCCGACCAGCAGGCGACGACCCGCCACCGATTCGAAGACCGCCGCCGATCCTGCGGGTAGCGCCAGCCCCAGCCCGCCGGCTTCGTCGTTCCGGGCGCGCAGCCGCAGCGTCATCGGCTGCGACCGATCATCGCCATAGCTGTAAAGCGTCGCCGCATAGAGTTGCTCGACCGCAACCCCGTCGCGGGCGAGCAGCGCGACCTGCTTCTGCCCCTGCGCCGAGACGTCGACCCGAAACGGGATGCGATAGAATTTAAGGTCGCCCAGATCCTCGGGCGGCGGCGGCGGGGGAGGAGGGGGCGGCGGCGGCGGGGCGGACGGGGCCGGCGCGGCCACGCGGCTTGCCGTCACCACGATATTCTCGGCGTCGGCCATCATGCCGCCATAGGCTTCGTCGACCGGCGCCAATCCCCACAGCGGATGGGTGCTGGTGTTGTCCATCGGCCAGCAGCGCAGCCGCAGCGGCCCCGGCGTACTGCGCGGAAGCGGCGAGCTGTAAACCTTGTTCAGCCGCCCCGCGATCACGTTGAGCTGCGCGTTCGGAAAGCTCGTCACCCCGCCGTTGGCGACCGTCACCCATCCGGTCAGGTCGAGCGCGCGCCCGTCCGCCGACCGGTTCGCGACATAGTTCGCCGACCAGTCGAACCCCTCTGCCAGATAGAGCAATTGTATCGTGACGACGCGCGCGGTCCGGCTTGCGACGAGGACCGACAGCGTCGGCTTTGCCGACACGTCCTTCGGTACGCGCGGATAGAGCATCCGTTCGGGCAGGCCCGAACAGCCAAGGGCTTCGAACCCCCGATCGGTTTCCAGGATCACGCCGCCGTTCGGCCCCGCCTGGATCACCGCCTCCTCCTCGCGCACCTTGCCGGTGGCGAGGTTCGTGCGGTGCAGCGTGACCCGCCGCTTGAGATAGGCGTCGACCAGCCCCGCCGGCGACAATAGTCGGGCGTCGCGATTCTTTTCGACGACGCCTTCGGGCAAGCCGCCGACCACCGCGCTTTCGGGAAGCAGGCCCTCGGCAACGCCTTCGAAGCGCACGACCGCCGGCCCGGCGGGCAGCGTCACCTCGCGCGTTTCGGTGATAAAGGCAAAGCCCCGCGGCCAGCGCGCGTCGATGCCGCCGCTACCGCGATTCGGCGCGCGATAGACGGTGAGCGCGACGTCGTCCGCGGCGGCCGACACCACCACCGGCGCGTCGGGCTGCGCGCGCACCGAAATCGGCGCGAGCGACGCCGCGACCAGAAGCAGCAGCGGGAGCGCCCGCACGGCCCGCCGCCTCAATAGCGCGAATCGAAGGTAGCGGTGACGTCGACCTTGCCGTTCGCGGGCACCGGCACCTGCCATTCGATACGGTCGGCCGACACGCGCTCGCCTTTCAGGCTTTCGTCGTCGACGCGCACATCGCCCCACAATCCGTCCTGGGCAAGGTTCACCGTCACCGGCTCGCCCCGCGCGTTGCTGACGGTATAGCGCATCTTCGTGATCCAGCGCGCGCCGCCCTTGCGCGTGCGCGATACGACGGTCGGCTGTACCTTGACGTCGAACGCGTCGCCGGTGCGCAGCGACATCGCCGATCCCATCGGCGTATGATCGATGCGATTTTCGCCAATGAACTGCGGATCGCCGCGCGCGTCGCGCATATAGACGCGGATCGTCCCGGCGGGGAGCTGGTCGCCGAGGCCGCCCGCGCGCGACGTCGAGAAGCGCAGCACGCTCGCCGCGCTGACGGGCTCGGTGCTGCTGCCAAGCCAGCGATTGACATATTCATAGGTCGACCGCGCGGGCGCACCCTTCACATCGAGAAAGCTCACCTGCTTCTGCTGGGCGTTGGCGATCGTCGTGCGGCGGTCGAGCGGATAGAGATAGAAGTCGCCGAGCCGCTCGCGATCGTTCGATTCGGTCCCGGCGCTGTCCATCGCGTCGCTCAACCCGCCGAACCGGCCGCCGCCGCCGTTGGGATCGCCCGCGACGAGAAGCGTGCGCGCATTGTCGAACGTCGTGCCGGTATTGTTGGTCAGCGTCACCCACCCCTGCATGTCCATCGCGCCCTTCGCGGCGTCGAACAGCGCGACATAATCGGCGGTCCAGCCAAGATTGGGGGTCAGGTAGGACAGCCGCGCGGGCACGGTCCCCGCCTGCGCCGCCTCGACCGTTACCGACAGGGTCGGGCGCGCCCGCAGGTTCGGCGGCAGGCGGTCGAATACCGCCCGCACCGGCAGGCCGTCGTCGCGCAGCACCTCGATCCGGTCGCCGATCTGGAGGACGATGCCGCCGTTCGCCGCGAGCACCTTTGCGCGCTCGGTCTTTTCGGCGCCCGTTGCGGGGTTGGTGCGGACAAGCGTGATCGTCTGACCAACCGCCTTGTCCATCAGCTTGTCTGGGGTCAGCAGGTCGAAATCGAAATTCTGCTCCACGATCGACAGCCCGGGGCCGGACAGCGTCACCGTCTCGGGACGGATACGCGCCGACACGTCGGGAAATTCGATCCGGTTGCGTCCCGCCGTCACGCGCAGCCGGCGATCGTCCTGCACCAGCGACTGACCATTGTTATAGATGGTGACGGCGACGTCGCCCTGCGCGGTGCCGCCCGCGCCATCCTGGGCCGTGGCGACCGGAGCCGCGAAGGCGCCGACCAGAAAAAGCGCCCCATAGAATCCCGGCAACGCGCGCATAATCGCTCTCCCCCCAACGCGGTGTCGGGGCAAGGCTATGCGATGCGACCGGGAAAAACCAGCCGAAATCGAACGGCTTATTCGGCAGCCTCGACGCCGGTCGCGCGCGGCGCGGTCCGGCGGGTGCGGCGCGGTTTGGGTGCGGGGGCGTCCTCGCCCTCGCCGCCTTCCGTTTCGGCGCGCTCGCCGCGGCCGATCGCCGGAGGCAGAGCGGCGCTGTCGATTCCCGCGGCCTTCCCGCCGCCGTCGCCGTCCTGGCTGCGCGCGCGGCGCGGGCGGCGCGCCGGGCGCGGCGCGTCATCGGCGTCGTCGGACGCGGCCTCGGCCTTGCCGGGTGCCGCATCGTCGTTGCCGCCATCGCCGTCCGCACGGTCGGAATCGCGGTCGCGACTCCGTCGCCCGCGGCCCTGCTGCTGCCGGGTGCCGCGGCCTTCGTCCTCGTCGCGGTCGCGACCGCCCTGCGAGCGGGTGTCGCTACGCTCGGTATCGCCGTCGCTGTCGGTATCGCCATCGTCGTGGCCGTCGAAATCCTCGACGCCGCGCACTTCGCGCTGGCGGTCATGGCCGCGATCCTGTCCGCTGTGACCCTGCTTCTCTTCCTGGCGCGCGCGAAAATCGCTGTGCACGCGGAAATAATGGTCGGCGAACTGCAGATAATATTCGGTCTGGACGCGATCACCGGCGAGCTGCGCGTCGCGCGCCATATTCTTGTACTTCTCGATCATCTGGACGGCATTGCCGCGCGCCCTGCTGTCGATGCGGTTCGCCTGGTCGACGCCCCCGCGCCCGCCCGATTGCGACCGATTGTTATTGTTGTTGTTGCGGCCGCGCCGGCGGCCACTCTGCCGGTTGTTCATGGTCAACTGAAAACTTCCTGTCGAAAAGCTATGCCAAACCCCTTTTGGCCGATCGCGCCGCTTGCGCCGATCGCATCCCGCGTCGCCGCGGGTTCTTGCCCTTCACCGCCTCTGCGAAATCCCTTTCGCCGGGGCGCCTCGGTTGGGAAGCAGGTCCGCCAGCCCCCTTGATCGATGCACGGGCACCGTCTGCGGGGCCCCGATCGGGCCTGTGGCTGCCCCCTACCGCGCTTTGCCGGCGAAACCAAGCGATTTCTGTCACAAGCCGGTTCAAAGTGTCAGCACCAGGGCGCGGTCGCGGCCGCCGAGATCGCGGCGCCCTGCCACTGCGAAGCCCGCCGCGCGGGCCAGGGCCGATACCGAGATATGCTGGCTCGCGCCGATTTCAAGCAACGCCGCGCCACCCGGCGCCAGCAGGCGCGGCAGGTCCGGGATCAGGCGGCGATAATCGTCGAGCCCGTCGGCACCGGCGAACAGTGCTTCGCCGGGCTCATGCCCCGCGACGTCCGGCATCAGCGTTTCGTTTGCCGCGATATAGGGCGGGTTGCACAGGATCAGGTCGAACCGGCCGTCGATCCCCCGCCCCCAATCGCCGACCCGGAATGTTGCGCGACCCGCCAGGCCCAGCCGGTCGGCATTGGCGCGCGCATAGCCGAGCGCGGGCTCGCTTGCGTCGACGCCAAGGCCGCGCGCTTCGGGCCATTCGGCGAGCGCGGCAAGGAGCAGCGTGCCCGGACCCGTGCCAAGATCGAGGATGGTCTGCGGCGCGCGCGCGCCGAAATGCGCGATCGCCGCCTCGATCAGCGTCTCGCTGTCGGGCCGCGGGACCAGCACGCCCGGGCCGACCGCGAGCCGGATCGTCCAGAAGTCGCGATAGCCGACGATATAGGCGACGGGCTCGTGCGCCAGCCGCCGTGCGACCATCGCCTCGAAGCCCCCGGGCACGGCGAACCGCGACGGATCGAGCAGCATCCGGTTGCGCTCGACACCCAGCGCATGCGCCATCAGCAGTTCGGCATCGAGCCGCGGCGTCTCCGAAACGCCGGCGAGGCGCGCGGCGGCGTCGCGGAGGGCTGCGCTTGCCTCCCCCTCCCGCTTGCGGGAGGGGGCCGGGGGGTGGGCGCGGTCAGAGTCGCCGGATGCGGACATGCCCACCCCTAGCCCCTCCAGCATGCGGGAGGGGAATCAATTGTCACCCAACCCCGCGAGCCGCTGCGCCTCGTCCTCGGCGATCAGCGCATCGATCAGCTCGGCCATTTCGCCTTCCAGTATCTCGGGCAGGCGGTGGAGCGTCAGGTTGATGCGGTGATCGGTCACGCGGCCTTGCGGGAAATTATAGGTGCGGATGCGCTCGGAGCGATCGCCCGATCCGACCATCGCCTTGCGCGCGGATGCTTCGGCATCGTGGCGCTTCGAGCGTTCGAGGTCGAACAGCCGCGATCGCAGGACCTGCATCGCCTTCGCCCGATTCTTGTGCTGGCTGCGCTCGTCCTGCTGAATGACGACGAGGCCGCTCGGAATATGCGTGATGCGGATCGCGCTGTCGGTCGTGTTGACATGCTGCCCGCCCGCTCCGCTTGCGCGATAAATGTCGATCTTCAGGTCATTGTCGTTGATCGCGACGTCGACCTCTTCGGCCTCGGGCAGCACCGCGACGGTCGCGGCGCTGGTGTGGATGCGCCCGCCGCTTTCGGTGACGGGGACGCGCTGGACGCGGTGGACGCCGCTTTCGAACTTCAGCTTGGCGAAGACCCCCTGCCCCTTCACCGACGCGACGACTTCCTTGTAGCCGCCGACCTCGGCCTCGTTCGCCGAGATGATCTCGACCTTCCACCCCTGCATGTCGGCGTAGCGACTGTACATGCGCAGCAGGTCGCCCGCGAACAGCGCCGCCTCGTCGCCGCCGGTCCCGGCGCGGATTTCGAGCATCGCGGCGCGCTCGTCGGCGACGTCCTTCGGCAGCAGCCCGACCGCGAGCGCATGTTCCGCCGCCGGCAGCGCCGCTTCGACGGCATCGATCTCCTCCTCGGCCATCGCCTTCATTTCGGGGTCGCCGAGCATCTCTTTCAGCGACACCAGCTCGCCGCGCAGCCGGATCACCTCGCGCGCCGCCTGTGCGACGGGCTCGAGTTCGGCGAACTCCTTCGACGCCGCGACGAAATCGGCGGGCGCCATATCCCCCGTCGCCATCCGCGCCTGCAAGGCGGCGTGGCGCTCGATGATCGCGTCGATCTGTTTTTCGGGGATGGTGGTCATTGCTTCGTTGTCACTTCAATTCTTCGTCATCCCGAACTTGATCCGGGATCCCTTGCCGCCAGTGTCGTCTGGACCCCGGATCAAGTCCGGGGTGACGAGGAGAAGGAACGGATCAACCCTGATCCGGCGCATATACCGTCCATCGACCAAGCGGCCCGCGGCCAAGGTGGGACAGGCAGCCCGTCAGGTGATCGCTCACGGCATCGAATGGAACATTATCCTGATTTCCATCCGTCAGATTCTTGATCGCGGCAACGCCTTGGGCAAGCTCATCGTCCCCCAGAATGATCGCAAAGGCCGCTCCGGCGGCATTTGCCCTCGTCATCCGCTTTTTCATATTGCCCGAATAGGACATGTCGGCGGCGAGACCCCAACCGCGCAGTTCGGCAAGCAGTGCGACCGCGCGCCGCTCGGCCGCCGCTCCCATCGGGACGATCACGATATCGGTTGCCGGCGTCTCCCGATGATCGACCAACATCGCCAACCGCTCAATCCCCGCCGCCCAGCCGACCGCCGCGGTCGGCGGTCCGCCGAGCGCCTCGATCAGCCCGTCGTAGCGCCCGCCGCCGAGCACCGTGCCCTGCGCGCCGAGCCGGTCGGTCACGAACTCGAACGCGGTGTGGCGATAATAGTCGAGCCCGCGCACCAGCCGCGCGTTGCGCTCCCACGCGACGCCCGCGGCGTCGAGCCCCGCGGTGACCGCGCCAAAGAAATCCTGCGCCTCGTCGGTCAGATAGGCGTCGATATCGGGCGCGCTGTCGGCGACCGGGCGGTCCCTGGGGTCCTTGCTGTCGAGGATGCGCAGCGGATTCTTGTCGAGCCGCGCGAGGCTGTCCTCGCTGAGTTCGCCCTTGTGCGCCTCGAAATGCTCGACGAGCGCGCCGCGCCACGCATCACGGCTTGCCGCATCGCCCAGCGTGTTGAGCGTCAGCGTCACCCCCTCGGCGATCCC
>CAZSMB010000090.1:0-3697 GCA_964607625.1 uncultured Sphingopyxis sp.
CTCGTCCCGACGACATTCAGGGACGAGGCGCCGCAATGCGCGGCGATCGCCCATTTCGGCCGCTTCGACGCGGGTATCCCGATGGAGGGCGTCGAGGCGCTGATCGCGAAGGCGCACCCGACCGCGCAGATTTTCGTCTATGAGGCGGGGCACGGCTTCAACAGCGACCGCCGCAAGGATTATCACGAAGCGAGCGCCGAGCTTGCCAAAGAGCGGACGCTGATGCTGTTCGAGGCGTGCGGGGGATAGACCGTCGCCCAAGGCCCCCCTAGTCGGTCGCGGTTTCGGCTTTCCTGGCCGCCGCGCCCGCGACTCGCTGGCAATGATAGACGAGCCGTTCGTTGGGGCTTGGCGGCAGTACCGCCTTGACCGCATCCTGCTGCGCGGTGAAGGTCGCGAGCGCGTCGGCGTCGGCGGTGCAGCCCTTGATGTCCGACGCGGCGCGGATCTTGCGCGCGGTCGCCATCGTCTCCGCATCGAGCAGATAGCGTTCGACGCGATAGTCGCGCGTTTCGGGATCGATCGAGGCGATCGTCACCGTGGCTTCCTCGTTCGGGACGAGCACCCGCTGCCAGCGGCCGTCGGCGCCCTGCGTATATTGGGTCCGGTCGTTGACACAGCCGCCCTTGGCGAAATCGACCGGCACGTCGTCGGTCGACGACACGGTGATACGGCTGCGGTCGGGATCGATGGTGCACAGGAAATCGCCCGCAGCGGCGATCGGCGCGGGCGGACCCGCATCGGGGGACGGCGCGGCGGCGTCCGCGAGGTCGGACAAGTCGGCGTGCGCGTCGGGACGGGTCAGGAACAGGATCGCGGCGACCAGGACCAGCGCCGCGCCGCTGCCGCCCGCGATCTTCGCATTGCGCAGCTTTTGCTGATTGTAGAACATCAGTCCCGCTCCGGCCCCGAGCGCGCCGAGCACCAGCAATATTCCGGCGATCGCGATGCGATTTTCGCGCGCCGACAGCGCGGCATCATTCGCCTGCTGGAGTTTCCTCTCGCGTTCGAGGGCGGCCTTTGCTTCCTTTTCCGCCGCCGCCTGCGCCTCTGCGCGCGCCTCGGCATCGGTCGCGGCGCGATCACGCGCGGCGGCCTCGGCCATCGTCAGGCAGGGGGTGCCGACGCTGCGATACTCCTGCCGCGCGTCGCCCAGAAAGCGGCCGACCTCGGGAACCGAAATCGCGAAAGCGAAGGGCGAATCGCCGTCGTCGGCGCGGGTGATCGCAGTGTTGATCCCCACCACGCGGCCGCACTGATCGACGAGCGGGCCGCCCGAATTGCCGCGCGAAATCTTGGCGGTGTGGACGAGCATCGCGACGCCGTCGACCGACTGGCGGTTCGACATATTGCCCTCGCTGCGTACGGGCGTGCGCGGGGTGATGTAATCGGCGGCGCTGCGCGCCGTCGCGAGATCGACATTGCCCGGATACCCCAGCGCGGTGACGTCCGCGCCCGATTCGAGCGGACCGGTATAGACGGCGGCGGCGGGCACCCGGCCCTCCGTCATCTCGACCAGCGCGAGGTCGCGGTTGGTGTCGATCGCGATCAGCTTGCCGGCATAGCTCTTCTGCCCCTCCGACGGGACGATGCCGAGCGCGACGTTCCGGGGATATTTTGCCGCCGATTCGACGACATGGGCATTGGTCAGGATGCGCGTCGGGGTGATCGCGATGCCGCTGCCGTGCCCGAAACCGACGACCTCGCCATCGACCATCGCGACGGTGACGACGCGAACGACGCTGCGCGACACCGCGCTGATGTCGTCGGCGGCGTGGGCCGGCGCGGCGACGGAAAGGCTGGCGAGGACAAGGGCGAGCAGCGCGAACAGGCGGGTCATGGGCACGCAACTTAGAGGCACGCGCTTTGAACGCAAGCATCGGGACGCGCGTGACGGTGCGGCGTGACAGAGGGGGCGCAGACGAACGACCGAAAGGATGGTTTGATGACTTACGCGATCACCGGGCTCGACCCCGAACCCTTTACGCCGCTGTTTGCGCTGAGCGACGCCGAACTGACGGCGCGGGGGGCGCGGCGCGTCGTCGCCGATGCCGACCGCGGCTTTCCGTGCCGTATCAGCCTGGACGATGCGCGCGCCGGCGAGGAACTGATCCTGCTCCACCACGTCAGCCACGACGTCGCCACGCCGTATCGCAGCGCCTATGCCATCTACGTGCGGCAGGGCGTGGCGGCGGGGACCTGGCGCGACGCGGTGCCGCCGGTATTCGAAGGGCGCCCGCTTGCGCTGCGCGCCTTTGGCGCCGACGGCATGTTGCGCACCGCGAAGCTCGCTGCGCCGGGCGAGGCCGACGGTGCGATCCGCGACCTGTTCGCCGACGCGGAGATTGCCTATATCGACGCGCATAATGCGGCCTATGGCTGCTTTGCGGCGCGGGTCGAAAGGGACGCGGCATGAGCTTCGAGACGATGACCGACGATCAGTGCTGGGCGGTGATGCGACGGCGCGACAAGGCGTATGACGGGCGTTTCATCGTCGGGGTGCTGACCACCGGCATCTATTGCCGCCCGAGCTGTGCGGCGCGCCAGCCGCTGCGCGCGAACGTCCGTTTCTTTCGCGACGGCGACGCCGCGCGCGCCGCGAGCCTCCGGCCGTGCAAGCGCTGCCTTCCCGACGATGTCGGCCGCGACGAGGCGGCGGTGCTTGCGGCGATCCGGGCGATCCAGACGAGTGAGGAGCCGCTCGCCCTCGCCGACCTCGCGGCGCGCACCGGCTATTCGGCGACGCATTTCCAGCGCGTCTTCACCCGCCACACCGGCCTGTCGCCGGCCGCCTATGCTCGCGCGCTGCGCGAGGAGCGCGCGCGCGAGGCGTTGAGCGAGAGCGGGCGGGTGACCGATGCGATCTATGACGCGGGCTTTTCGGGGCCGTCGCGCTTTTACGAAACGATGGAGGGACGGATGGGCATGACGGCTTCGGCGTGGGCCAATGGTGGCAGGGGCGCGACGATCCACTGGGCGGTCGTGCCGACGAGTCTGGGCGACATGCTGGTTGCGGCCACCGAGAAGGGCGTGTGCCGCCTTTCCTTCGCCGAAGGGCGCGAGGCGCTGGAGGATCGCTTTCCGGCGGCGGAGCTGGTCGAGGGTGGCGCCGAGTTTGCCCGCCTGCTCAAACAGGTCGTCGATGCGGTCGAAACTCCCGCGCTGGGTTTCGATCATATCCCGATCGACGTCAAAGGCACCGCCTTTCAGGAAGCGGTGTGGCGCGAACTGAGGAAAATCCCCGCGGGCGAAACGCGCAGCTATGCCGAGATTGCCGCCGCGGTCGGCAAGCCGAAGGCGGTGCGCGCGGCGGGCAGCGCGAACGGCGCGAACAATGTCGCGGTCCTGATCCCGTGCCACCGCGTCGTGCGCAGCGACGGATCGCTGGGCGGCTATGCCTATGGCCTGCCGATCAAGGAAGAATTGCTGAAGAGGGAGATTCGAAAGTGACCGACAAGATTGCCCGGTTCCGGGCGCTTCACATTCCCGGCGACCCGCTGATCCTGGTCAATATATGGGATGCGGGGAGCGCCAAGGCGGTCGCCGGCGCGGGCGCGAAGGCGATCGCGACCGGCAGCTATGGCGTCGCGGGGGCGCAGGGGCGCGCCGACGGCGAGGATTTTCCGCTCGAGGATGTCTTCGAGAATCTGGCGCGCATCCTGTCGGTCACCGACCTGCCGGTCACCATCGACATGGA
>CAZSMB010000090.1:3797-10381 GCA_964607625.1 uncultured Sphingopyxis sp.
TTTCGCCCCGGGCCGCGCCACCGCATACATTTCCTTCGCGATCGTCTTCATCAGCGCCATGCGGTCCTCGCCCTCGGCATAAAGGTCGAAATGGGTGCGGCCGGGGACGAAGCGGAACGAGGATTTGGCACCCAGCCCGTCGAGCACTGCCTTCAGCCGATGCGCCGGGCCGTCGAGATAGAAGGTGTCGGCGGTGCCGACGATCAGGTGAATCTTGCCGTCGAGGTCGGGCTTCAGCGTTGGCCAGTCGCGAGCGACGATATGCGCGACGTCGTAATGCTCGCGCCAATAGGCGGCGACGGCGGGGTCGACCCGACCGGTCGCGCGGTCGAACAGCGGGCAGGGGCGTCCGTCGGGGCAGCGCGGCGAGAACACCCAGTCGAAGCTCGCGAACTGGCCGCCATAGGCACCGAGCGCCGCCTCGAGCTGTGCAAATTCCTTCAGCGTCGCGATCACCTTGCCCTTGTCGCGGATCAGCGGCAGCGGCTCGCCGTCGGCGCCGACATAGGCGTTGGCGTTCGGCGCGTAGATGTCGATATTGGTGAAATCGTGGAAATCGCTCGGGTCGGGCGATGTCGGCCAGGTGCCGCCGAAAATCTTTGGATAGGCGACCTGGAGCCACAGCGTCGACCAGCCGCCTGAGCTGTGCCCGTTAAGGAAACGCCCCGATGCGCGCGCGTCCATCCGATATTTGGCTTCGAGCGCTGGAATCGCTTCGGTCGTCAGCGCCGCACCCCACGGGCCGTTGTTCGCCGAGTCGGCGAATTCGTGGGTTCCGGTCGCGATATGGTGATCGAGGAAAACCCAGATCATCGGCGGCATCTCGCCCTTGGCCATCAGCGTCGCGGCGCCGGCGGCGCTCATCCGCGCGCTGTCGAGCGTGCTGCCGAAGCCGCCATCGGAGTAGGCGGTGGGATAGGTTTGCGTACCGTCCGCATAGCCGGGCGGCAGCGCGACCCACCCCTTGATCGAGGTGGCGCGGCCGGAGAATCGGGTCATCAGCTGCGACGGGACGTCGACGGCTTCGACATTCTTGAGCCCGGCTTCGATCTCGGCGCGGCGCGGTGCGGGCATCGCGGCGAGCCGTGCCGCGAAATCGCGCGCGGGAATTTCGTCGTCGAGGGTCAGCGTCGGGATCGGCCCCGGCAAGGTCGCCTCGACCACGGGGGAGACGAGATCGCCGGGGCCGCGCCCGCCATAATTATAATCGTGGTTGCGATCGAACACCGCTTGCAGGCGATAGGTGCCGGGAGGAAGGTCCGACCAAGGGGTCGGAAAGGCATCGGTGTCGGTGCCGACGAGCGCGGGCGCGCCCGGCGCAAGATGCGCGACCTCGCGCGCCGCGATCGCGGTCCCCGTGGGATCGAAGGCCGAGGTGTCGACCTCTTCCTGGGGCTTGGCGCCCGGTTCGACCCTTTGCGCGAAAACGAGCAACCGCCCGCTCGCGTCGTCGCCGAGGTCCCTCGCGGTCGCGACCGGCGCCGCCATTGACGCGGGGTCGGCACCGACGGCCGCCGGGGCCGACAAGGCCAGTGCCATGGGAAGGAAGAGCGAAAGCGCGCGGCGTGCGGAGTGATCGATCATGGTTATGGTCTAGCCGCTATCCACGCGCTGTAAAGGTGGGCCGATTGAACGGCGATGGTCAGTCTGCCCCTTCCTTTTCGGCCTTCTGGAATATTTCAGCCATTTTGGCGCGCGCCTCATCGAGCCTGTCCTCGTCAATGGCCTTGACGACTGCGAGAAGCAAGTTCTCCTCCTTGCCCGCGTGCGCCTGAAAGGCGATCGGCGCGATTACAGAGCGAGCGATGTCGCCCTTGCCTTCGTCAAGTAACTGGCGCGTCAGGATCAGACGATATTGCGGGTCGTAGGAGGCATTCGGATAGACTTGTTCGAGAGCTATAAGCGCAGCTTCTGGAATCGCGTCGCCCGCGTCCCGGAAAGACAGATAATATCCGATCGCCGGGCGGGGATCGAGCGGGTCGAGATTGCGAGCACGCACGAGATGAGGGCGTGCCTTGGCATAGGCCGACGCGTCCGTTTTGCCGCGCCCCATGAAGACATTGGCCTTTAACAGATGCGCGGGCGCGGAATCGGGGGCAATCGCCAATGCGCGATCGGCGGCGACCTCGGCGGCGTCCCAATGCTTCGCGTCGATTTGAGCCTCGCCGACCCAGAGCTGGGCAGGCAGGCTCTTGGGATAAGCGGCGTCCTTGCCGGCCATGTCGCTTGCGACGTCGCGCGCTTCTTTGGCATCGACTCCGCGCTGCGAGCGCATATGGTCGCGGATCAGCGCCTGCTCGGCGTCTGTCAGTTCGCGTATCGCTACCTTGGGCTCGGCGTAGTTGCCGGGTTTGACATCATAGCCGAGGAAAGGGCCGCGCTTGTAGCGGCGCACTTCCTTTTGCAGCTGGTCGAGATCGCCGAAGATACGCCGTGCCGCGGTCAAGCTATCCTCGCCGCTGTTGAGCGCCTTGAGATATTCGATGAGCTGTCCCTGCCGGTCGGGGGCGAAGTTCAGATAGTGCGAGAGCAGCCAGCCGAACGTATAGACTTGATAACGCTGGATATCGTTCAGCGACGCCTTTGTATCGAACAGGCGATTCAGTGGGATATCGGGCAGAAAATCGAGCGCCGCTCCGCGCGACTGCGGAACGTCGCCGACGTGGAAGCTGCCGTCGTCCATGAAACGGATAGTGCTGTAGAGCTCGGCGAATCCCTCAGTATACCAGCTCGGATAAGCGGTGCTGAAATTCGACAGCATGAAATGGTGGGTATATTCGTGGAGCAGCACCGACTTGATGTCGAGCCGGGGCCCGGTGCGGATACCCTTGCTCGTTTCGATCCGCTCGTGAGCGGGAACGAAGGACACGGGATTGCCTGCGCGTCCGATATAGAATCCCGCGACGCCCGAGCCCGAGGCATGGGCGAACACCGCAATATTGTCGGTATCGCCGCTGCGATAGACCTTGACTTTGTTGGCGCCGCCCACGTCGGGACCGGGTACCGGCATATTCTGGAGAGTGCGTAGCGCGTTGTCGAAGCGCTCGAGCAATGTCGCGAATTTTTCCGCGTCGTCGCGATCGCTTTCGGAATAGACGACGAAGTGCGCCGTCTTGGCTTCCCACCATTCGGCGCGCGCCGCGGGGCTCGCAAGTATAGCGACCATTGCCAAGCATGCGCCCAGAAGTCTCGCGCCTTCGTGCGTCCAATTCGTCCCTGTCACGTTTTTCCCCTGTCTGCCCCGTTGACGGCGGCAGCATAGCGCGCCGGGTCGACGCTTCAAGTGGTCGTCCGCCAACGTCTTGGTCCTAAACGAAGCTGTACGGATCGACGTCGATGGCGAGGCGCGCCTTCGCGGGCCAGTCTATGCGCGAAATCCAGTCGCGGATCGTGCCCTGGAGGTCGAAGCTGCGCGGTGCGTGGAGCAGCAGGCGAAAGCGGTGTCGGCCGCGCAGCATCGCGAGCGGCGCGGGGGCGGGACCGTAGATGGCGAGGCCGGCGGCGGCGGGCGCCTTTTCCCCCAGCCGCTGCGCGACGCCGCGCGCGATCTCGATATCCTCCGATGAAATGACCAGCGCGGCGAAGCGGCCATAGGGCGGGGCGCCGGCGAACTTCCGCGCGGCGGCTTCGGCGGCATAGAAGCCTTCGCGGTCCTGTCCGACCAGCGCGGCCATCACCGGCGCATCGGGCACGCGCGTCTGGATGAGCACCTCGCCGGGTTTGACCCCGCGCCCGGCGCGCCCCGCGACCTGCGCGATCTGCTGAAAGGTGCGTTCCGAGGCGCGCAAATCGCCGCCGTCGAGCCCGAGGTCGGCGTCGACCACCCCGACGAGGGTCAGGTTGGGGAAATGATAGCCCTTGGTCACCAATTGCGTGCCGATGATGATGTCGACGAGACCGCCCTCCACGGCATCGACAAACTCGGCGGCCTTCGCGGGCGACCAGAGCGTATCCGACGTGACGATCGCGGTGCGCGCTTCGGGGAAGCGCAACGCCACCTCGTCGGCGACGCGCTCGACGCCGGGGCCGCAGGCGACGAGGCTGTCCTCGTCCTCGCACTCGGGACAAAGGCGCGGGGGCGGCATTACATGGCCGCAATGATGGCAGGCGAGGCGGTGGACAAGGCGATGTTCGACCATCCAGGCGGTGCAATTGGGGCACTGGATGCGGTGGCCGCAGGTGCGGCAGAGCGTCAGCGGCGCAAAGCCGCGACGGTTGAGGAACAGCAGGCTCTGTTCGCCCTTGCCCAGCCGGTCGGCGAGCGCGTCGACGAGCGGCGGCGCGAGCCAGCGGCCGCGATCGGGTGGGTCGCGGCGCATGTCGATCGCGTGGAGGTCGGGCAGCGTCGCGCCGCCATAGCGGGCGGGCAGGACGATGTGGCGATAGCGGCCGGCCTCGACCATCGCGAGGCTTTCGAGCGCCGGAGTCGCGCTCGCGAGGATCACCGGCAGGCCCTCGAAAGACCCGCGCATCACCGCGACGTCGCGCGCGTGATAGTGGACGCCATCCTCCTGCTTGAAGCTGGTTTCGTGCGCCTCGTCGACGACGATCGCGCCGAGGTTGGCATAGGGCAGGAACAGCGCCGAGCGCGCGCCGACGACGATCTTCGCTTCGCCGCTTGCGATCGCATGCCAGGCGCGGCGGCGCTCGGTCGAGCGCAGGCCGCTGTGCCACGGCACCGGCTCGCAGCCGAAGCGCGCCGCGAAACGCGTGAGCATGGGTTCGGTGAGCGCGATTTCGGGAAGCAGGACGAGCGTCTGCTTGCCCGCGTCGATCGCAGCGGCGATCGCTTCCATATAGACTTCGGTCTTGCCCGACCCGGTGACGCCGTCGAGGAGCAGCGTCTCGAACCGCGCCGCGGCGACGGCCTCGCGCAGCTGTCCGGCCGCGGCAGCCTGTTCGTCGGACAGATCGGGCGGGGCGAAGGCCGGATCGGGTTCGGGATAGGGGGCGTCGGCCGAGACTTCGACCGCTTCGAGCGCGCCCGTCTGCACGAGGCCGCGGATCACCGCGTCGCTGACCTCGCCAAGCGCCGCGAGTTCGCGAACCGTGCCCTGCCGCGCGCCGATCCTTTCGAGCGCCACCGTGCGCTGCGGCGTCATCCGTGCCGGCAGGTCGCCGGTCGCACGATATTCGACGATCGGGCGGCGCGCGTCGGCGAAGGCGGCGCCGGGCAGCACCATGCGCAGCACCGCGCCGGGCGGCGCGAGATAATAGTCGCTCGTCCATTCGACGAGACGGCGCAGCGGCGCCCTGATCGGCGGAACGTCGACGATTTCGTAAAGATTGCGGAGGCGATTGTCGCCGACGGGGTCGGGCGCGCCGAAGCTCGCGTCCTCCCACACCACGCCGCCGAGGCGCCGCGGCCCGAGCGGCGCGACGACGACGCTGCCGAGCGGCGCCTCGCTGCCATAGGGTATGCGATAGTCGAGCGGGCCGAGGGCGGCGGTCAAAAGGAGGACGCGAGCGCGGGTCATGGATCGGGCAGGATATAGGCACGCGCGGGAAATAGGAAAGCGCGGAGGTGGCCGAGGGTGGCATCGCCGCGAGCGGCGCGCTATCAGGCCCGCCATGCGCGAAAAGGAATTGCGGTTCGCCCTGATTTGCTATGGCGGCATCAGCCTGGCCGTCTACATGCACGGCATTACCAAGGAGATATGGCGGCTGACCGCGGCATCGCGCGCGTGGCACGACGGAAGCGATATCGGCGGGTCGTGCCGCATCTATCGCGACCTGCTCGCTGCGATCGAGGCCAGGAGCGGCGTCAGGTTGCGTGTGCTCGCCGATATCGTGGCGGGGGCGAGCGCGGGCGGGATCAACGGGGTTTTCCTGGCGCGGGCGCTGGCGACCGGGCAGTCGCTCGATCCGCTGACCGACCTGTGGCTCGAAGATGCCGATGTCGATTATCTGCTCGATCCCGACGCGCGCCCGATTTCGGCGGCGACGAAATTCTGGGCGGTGCCGATCGCCGGCTGGGCCATGAAGCGGCGCGGCAACGTCATCGACCGCACGGTCGGCGGCACGGCACAGGACGAGGTTCGCGCGAAGCTGTCGCGCTTTGTGCGGGCGCGCTGGTTCGAACCGCCGTTCGGCGGCGAAACCTTTTGCAACCTGCTGTTCGACGCGTTCGATGCGATGGATTCGGGCCCGCACGGGCCGGTGCTGGTGCCCGAAGGTCAGCCGGTCGACCTGTTCGTTTCGGTCACCGACTTTGCCGGGCACAGCATGCCGCTGTCGCTCCACAGTCCGCCGCGCGTCAGCGAACAGGAGCACCGCCTGATCCTGCGTTTCCGGCAGGACGGCCGCGCCGGCCGGACGCTCGACGACGTGCCCGCGCTTGCGGTGGCGGCGCGCGCGACGGCGAGCTTTCCCGGCGCTTTTCCGCCCTTCACCCTGCGCGAGATCGACCGGGTGCTGGACAAGCGCGGGATCGCCTGGCCCGGCCGCGCCGACTTCATTCGCGTGCAATTGCCCGCGGGGGACGAGGCTGCCGATCCCGCCGACCGCGTGCTGATCGACGGGTCGGTGCTTGCCAACGCGCCGTTCCGGCCGGCGATCGCCGCGCTCAAGCAGCGGCCGGCGCG
>CAZSMB010000091.1:0-10329 GCA_964607625.1 uncultured Sphingopyxis sp.
TGCGCGCTGCAGATCGAAAATCAGGTTTCGGACGAAAAGCAGTGCGGCCACCAGGACGGCAAGGTCACCGTGCCGCACGAGGATTTCCTGCAAAAGATCCGGGCGCTGCGCTATGCGTTCATGGAAATGGGCGTCGAGGATGGCGTCATCGTTGCGCGCACCGACAGCCTGGGTGCGGGCCTCACCAAGCAGATCGCCTTCACCCGCGAACCGGGTGACCTTGGCGACCAGTATAACAGCTTCCTCGATTGCGAAGAGGTCAGCGGCGCGGGCAATCCCGGCGATGTGCTGATCAATAGGGGCGGCAAGCTGGTGCGCCCGAAGCGCCTGCCCTCGAACCTCTATCAGTTCCGCCCCGGAACCGGCGAGGACCGCTGTGTGCTCGACTGCATCACCAGCCTGCAGAACGGCGCCGACCTGATCTGGATCGAGACCGAAAAGCCGCACATCGAACAGATTGCCGGCATGGTCGACCGCATCCGCGAGGTCGTGCCCAATGCGAAGCTCGCCTATAATAACTCGCCGAGCTTCAACTGGACGCTGAACTTCCGCCAACAGGTGTTCGACGCATGGGAAAAGGAGGGTAAGGACGTCAGCGCCTATGATCGCGCCAAGCTGATGAGCGTCGATTATGACGGCAGCGAGCTCGCATCCGAGGCCGACGACCGCATCCGCAGCTTCCAGCGCGATGCCGCGAAGCGCGCGGGCATCTTCCATCACCTGATCACGCTGCCGACCTATCACACCGCCGCGCTGTCGACCGACAATCTGGCGAAGGAATATTTCGGCGACGAAGCGATGCTGGGATATGTCAAGAACGTCCAGCGCGCCGAGATCCGCCAGGGCATCGCCTGCGTGAAGCACCAGAATATGAGCGGCAGCGACATCGGCGACGATCACAAGGAATATTTCGCCGGCGAAGCCGCGCTGAAGGCCGCGGGCAAGGACAATACGATGAACCAGTTCGCCGCCTGATCCCATGAGCTTGGCGCGGGGGATTTCGTTGCCCCCCGCGCCTCCCGAGCTTTCCTGGGGAGGAAAGCCTGCCCGTCGGATGTCCTTGCACATCCGGCGGGCATTTTTATCCCCTCTTGCCACTCCGCGCCGTCCGTGCATTATGATGCGATGCACAACGATACCCGCATGACCCTGTTGCAAGCGATTGCGACCAAGCGGATGGTCGCGGCCGATTACAATGGCGCGCGCCTGACCCTTGCTCCCCACCTGATGTTCGAACGGCACGGCGACCTGTTCGTGAGCGCCCTCAATCCCGCCAAGAGCATCCGCTCGGACGAAGATCCGCGGCTTGGACATTTCAAGCTCGGCGGCCTCAGCGCCGTCGAATTGCTCGAGCAGGAATTCGATCCGCTGCCCGGTTACGAAGCCGAGCCGCCAAAGGCGGACGATACGCTCGTGCTCGCGGTCTGAATCACCGCGCCGCTTCCCCCGGCCCGCCGTTGCGCGTCTTGACCAGCGACCAGATCACCCCGCCCGCAATCAGCCCGATCGTAACGCCCAGGCTGACCAGCGGCGGGAATTTTCCGCCTCCCATCACGAAATCGGCGACGAATATCTTCGACCCGATAAACACGAGCACCAGCGCCAGCGCATATTTGAGATAGTGGAAACGGTGGACCATCGCCGCGAGCGCGAAATAGAGCGCGCGCAAGCCCAAAATTGCCATGATGTTCGACGTGTAAACGATGAAGGTGTCCGTGGTGATCGCGAAGATCGCGGGAACGCTGTCGACCGCGAACACGAGGTCGGCGAGATTGATGACGACCAGCGCGAGGAACAACGGCGTCGCTGCGAGCGCCAACTTTCCCGTCTTTGCGTCCGACACGCGAACGAAGAATTTTTCGCCGTGCAGGTCCTGCGTGATCGGAATATGGCGCGACAGCCATCTGACCACGGGATTGCCCGCGACGTCCATCGGTTTCTCGCCGGCGAACAGCATCTTGATGCCGGTCAAGATCAGGAAAGCCGCAAATATATAGAGCAGCCAGCCATATTGGGTGACCAGCGCCGCGCCACCCGCGATCATGATTCCGCGCAGCACGATCACCGCCATGATGCCCCACAGCAGCGCCCGGTATTGGAAGCGCGCCGGGATCGCGAACGTGGCGAAGATCAAGGAAATCACGAAGATATTGTCGATCGAAAGCGCCTTTTCGATGAAAAAGCCGGTGAAATATTGCATCCCCGCTTCGCCGCCCTTCGCCGTCCATATCCAGCCGCCGAACATGATCGCGATGCCGATGTACATCGCCGAAAGCCTGAGGCTTTCGCTGATGCCCATTTCCCTGTTTTCCTTGTGCAGGATGCCGAGGTCGAAGGCCGTGAGGGCGACGACCAGACCCAGAAAGGCGAGCCAGAACCACAGCGGGGTGCCGAGCCAGTCGATAAACAGAAAATCCATCATTCCATCCCACGCAAAACGGACGCGCCGCCCTACGGCGACGCGCCCTTCCATTCGATGTGCTGAAAATTAGACCGCGATGGTCGGTCGCCGCATCAGCGAGGCGAGGCGATCCTTGACCGCGAGCTTCAGCTTCTTGAGCCGGAGCACCCGGAACGGATCGCCGCCGCTCAGGCGCGCTTCGCGCCGTACCGCGTCGTCCAGGCGACGATGCAGCACCGTCAGGCGATAGATGTGGGCATGTAAAGACATATGGCCTCCTGTATGAGCGAACTCAAAAAACAGGTGACTCCGATGCCGGATGCCCTTGGTAGGGGGGAGGTGGGCCGCCAGAGGCATCGGTGTCACCCGATGCGGTCCGACATCACGCCTCGGAACAAACTTCCGTGGACGCCAGAGGGGCCCGGCCCGCATGACACCTATGTAGGAAATTCGCCTGTAGCGTGCAAGACCCTCACGCCGCGCTCGACGGTTTCAATATCGCGGAGGGAGCAAAATCGGCCTCCCGGGGGCAAGCCCGGGAAGCCGGAAGTCGGGAGGGGGGCGTTATGCATGTTCGGCGTCTGCGACCTCGCAGCCCACGAACAGCGTGAAAACCGGCATTTCTTCATGGCCCCGGACGATGCCGCTGAAGGCGGTCGGGGCGCGATCAGGAAACGCGATTAAAATGCGCCGTTTCCAGTTTCTCCTGCTGGTTGCTGGACCAGACGATCGTTTCGGTCATGGATTTCGAATCCTTGGCGACGGTATAGACGCGCGTCGAAACCCGCGCGCCCGCCTTGCCCAGCGTCATCACCAATGTGTCCGGCGCCGGTTGGCGCAGAGCCACCGTGTCGATGAACTCCATATTCCCCGTGACGGGCACGGGAACGCCATCCAGAGCCGCCGTCGATTCCGCATGCTTGCTCGACCCGTCGGGCGCGACGATTTCGACCCGCGTCGTCCATTTGCCGTCTTGCGAGGCACGGAATGTCATCGTGACCCGCCGGGGTCGTTCGTTCTCGGGCATCAGCGACGCGTCGAGCGACCAGCTTCCGACCAGCGGCAATTGGCCGGACGCGGCACTGTAACCGGCATCGGCTGCTTCATCCCGATCGGGCGAGGGGTCGGCTGCAAGCATTAATCCGGCGGCGACCAGGGGTATTGCAATAAGCATGACGATCATTCCTTTCAAACCACGAACCCCGGGTTTCGCGGGGTGCGCCTGATCTGTCACCGCGTGGCCCCGGCTCGAAAGATCGATTTTTTCGTCACAAGTTTTTTGGAGGTCGAGCAGCCGCGCCAGTTCGCGGCTGCTGCCGACGCCCGTCTTCCGCCGCGCACTGCGCAATCGCTCGTTGATCGAGGTTTCCGAACGGCCCAGGCGCGCGGCGATCGTCTTGACGGTATGGCCGGCAACCAACAGATTCAGAATTTCCATTTCCCGGTCGGAAAGGCACGCCGACAAGCCGGAAGCAGGTTCATTGGCAGACATTCCGCCTGCTCACCACAGCCCTGCAAACAGGTCCAGCCCAATTTATTTGGGACGCGGGGGTGCGGGAAGGTTGGCTGCGGGTCTAGGACGCGCCCTTCGCCATCAGCTTCATCGCCAATGCGGTAAGCGCCTCGGTTGCGGTCGAGATGACCGCCGGAGCGTCGGGGGCCCAGAAAGGGGAATGCAGGCTGGGAAGCGTGCGCCCGTCCTTCTGCGCCGCCGCAAACTCGCCAGCCGGAACGCCGCCCACCCAGAAAATCATGCTCTTGATGCTTTTGTCCTCGCGGGCGAAGCGGCCGAAATCCTCGCCGCCCATCACCGGGGGCATCTTGACGACCCGCTGGTCTCCGAACCGTGCGGTCAGGACCGATGCCATCTGTTCGGTGAAATCGGGCGTATTGAAGGTCGAAGGCGTATATTCATCGCGATCGACTTTCACGACCGGCAGCTTGTCGTCGGGAAGACCCGCCGCAACCCCCTCGCCCTTTGCGATGCGCGCGATCCCCTCGAGCAGGTGATCGCGAACCTCGTCGGTATAGCTGCGCACGGTCAGTTGCAGCTTCGCCTCGTCGGGGATGATATTGTGCTTTGCTCCGGCATGAAAACTGCCGACCGTCACGACCGCGCTGTCGAGCGGGCTGACCTCGCGCGAAACAAGGGTCTGCAAGGACGTCACGATCCGGCTGGCCAGTACGATCGGGTCCTTGGTCGCTTGCGGATAGGCGCCGTGCCCTCCCACACCCTTTACCGTGATATCGACGCTGTCGACGTTGGCGAGCGCATAACCCGGCGTATACCCGATCTTGCCCGCCGGAAACCCTGCCGCATCGTGGAAGGCGATCGCATATTCGGGCTTGGGAAAGCGCGTATAGAGGCCGTCCTCCAACATCATCCGCGCGCCGGCGCCGCGCTCCTCGGCCGGCTGGCCGATCATCACCAGCGTACCCGACCATTTATCCTTATTCGCCGCCATCAGCCGCGCCACGCCGATCCAGCTCGTCATGTGCGTATCGTGGCCGCACGCGTGCATGACGCCGGTTTCGACGCCCTCGTCGGTGGTGACCCGCACCTGCGACGCGCCGGGCAAGCCCGTCTGCTCGGTCACAGGCAAGCCGTCCATGTCGGCGCGAACCAGCACCACCGGTCCCGGCCCGTTCTTCATCACCGCGACGACACCGGTGCCGCCGACCTTCTCGGTGACGTCGAAGCCGAGTTTTCTGGCCTCGGCCGCGAGGATTCCCGCCGAACGAACCTCGTGGAAACTAAGTTCGGGATGCGCGTGAAGGTCGGCATAGATGTCGATCAGCGACGGCATCTCGGCCTTCACCTGTTCGCCCAATGTTTGCGCCGACGCCGGCAGGCCGAGTGCCAATGCCGCAAGACCTGTCCACAAAACTCGCATAGTCGCCCCCTTGTGCAAATTGTCAGTTGGCCGGAACCAGTTCGATCACGTCCAGCAACGATTCATAGGCCGGTGCCGGCAGCACGAGCCGCCAGCGATTGTCGCCAATGCGTTCGACCAGGCCGGCCATATCGCGCATCCGGTCGTTGCCATAGCTGACCGGCATCTCCTCATCGCCGAGTTCCAGCGTGCCGAGAAACACCTGCCGTTTCAGATTATCGGGAAAAATCAGGCCAACGGGACGCTGCGACCCCGTCAGCTTGGTCAGGCTGACCAGCCCCTGCTCTTCCGCGACCCGGCACCGAAACCAGTCATAGGCGACATAGCCCAGCGTGCCGCGCTGCGCACCGATCTTTACCGTTCGGCAGCGATAATCACCTGCCGGCAGATAGGGATTGGGAAGCGCAGCCGTCGGCTGCAACACCACCCCTTCGCGTTCGATGTCGGCGCCATATCCCTTCGCCTGCGCATCGGCCAGCGCCGCCTGCCAGCTGCGATACCAGTTCCGTATCCGCATCCGGTCCTGTTCGGTGGCGGTGGCCCGCCACGTCCCCGCGGCGGGCGTGTCGGCTGCCGACGTCGGCATCGGCGGCACCGTCTGGCACGCGGCGAGGCCAAGCGCCGCCGCGAGGAACATATATTTCGCGCGACCCCACATCATATCTACTCCCGGCCCCATATGCGTTAACCTTAGGATAAGGGGTCACATTGCTCAAGGCCGGGACAGGAAAAAGGAGATCAGGCGGCGGTCCAGCCGCCGTCTACGCTCAGATTTGCTCCGGTGATATTTGCCGCTTCGTCGCGCGTCAGGAAGACCGCAAGCGCCGCAACCTGCTCCACGGTGACGAACTGCTTCGTCGGCTGCCCAGCCAGCAGGACATCGTTGATCACCTGTTCGCGCGTCATGTGACGCGCCTTCATCGTGTCGGGAATCTGTCCTTCGACCAGCGGCGTCCAAACGTATCCCGGGCTGATGCAGTTGGCGGTGATGCCCGCCTCGGCCACCTCCAGCGCAACGGTTTTGGTCAGCCCGGCAAGTCCGTGCTTGGCAGCGACATAGGCCGATTTGAACGGAGAGGCGACGAGCGAATGCGCCGACGCGGTGCCGATAATCCGCCCCCACCCCTTCTTGCGCATCCCCGGCACGGCGTGACGGATGGTGTGAAAGGACGACGACAGGTTGAGCGCCAGGATCAGATCCCATTTTTCGAGCGGGAAATCCTCGATCGGTGAGACGAACTGGGTCCCGGCATTGTTCACGAGGATGTCGACCCCGCCCAGATCCTTGTCGGCGCGCGCGAACATCTCGCCGATTTCGTCGGGCTTGGTCAGGTCCGCGCTATCGTAGGCGGCTTTGGCGCCATTGAGTCTTTCCAATCCCGCGCGTTCCGTTTCGATGGCGTCGGCATCGCCAAAACCGTTGATGATGATGTTCGCCCCCTCGGTCGCCAGCGCCTTGGCGATGCCGAGCCCGATACCCGAAGTCGATCCGGTGACGAGCGCCGTCTTGCCTTTGAGATGCATGATGATGGTCCTTTCTTCGTTGGGGGAGAGAGTCAGGAAACGTCCGGCGTCGCCTTTGGTCGCAATTCGTTCGACTGAACCGCGAAACTTTCGGAGCGACCCTCGGCGATGCTCTGCGCCAGCACGTGACCGTCCTTCATTGCCGCTTCGACCGCCGCGCGCCCGAGCGCCCAGTTCGCCTCCATCGTCGAACGCGAAAATTCGAAATCGCGCGCACCGGTCTGCCAGGACGGCGGTTCGTGGATCAACTGGACGACATTCAACGCGCGGCAATCGACCATCTTCTCGACCGCCTTCACCTCGGGAAGCGCGCGGGTGGCCTCGGGAAGCTTGTCGATCATTTTCTGCACAAGCTGATGCTCCTTGCGGCGACGGACGAGGCCGTCCGATATGCGGCGCGTCCGGCTCGAATAACGGATATCCTTTTCGCGCGACCAGGCTTCTTCCAGATCGTGCGGGCGGCTGCCGCGGGCAGGAAAAAGATCGACCTGGAACACCAGCATGTCGTCGCGCGCCGATTGCACGACATGTTCGAGCGGCGTGTTGGAGACGAGCCCTCCGTCCCAATACCAGCTTCCATCGATCTCGACCGGCGGCAGGCCCGGTGGCAGGGCACCCGACGCCAGGATATGTCGCGCGTCGATGCGATCGTTCTTCGTGTCGAAATAGCGGAAATTCCCGGTCTCGACGGCGACCGCGCCGACCGACAGCCGGACCTTGCCTTGGTTGACGCGCTCCCAATCGACGAGTCTGTCGAGCGTGGCGACAAGCGGCGTGGTGTCATAGAAGCTGACCGCGGCGGGAGTCTGCGGTTCGGCGAACAGCGGCGGCGGCCACCGCGGCGTAAAGAAACCGGGAACGCCAAAAGTCGCAACCTGTCCGGCGGCGGCGAGGTGCGTCCATTCGCGCACGAGGTCATTGTCGATCGTCGGTAGCGCGGGCAGCGCCGAAGAGGCGCCGTCCCAGAATTCGCGCATCTTCCCGATGGCTTCGTCCCGCGGATTCCCCGCGATGATCGCGGCGTTGATCGCGCCGATCGAAATGCCCGCGACCCAATCGAGTTCGACCCCGAGCTCGATGAGCGCCTCATAGACCCCCGCCTGATAGGCGCCGAGCGCACCGCCGCCCTGGAGCACCAGCACGACCAGGTCGGGCAGCGGCAAGGCGGCGGGAGCGGCGCGGCGCGGCATGGGACTCGGGGGATCCTTTCGCAGGAGTTCGGGCCGCATAGGTGGCGCGCGGCGCCTGCCTTTGCAACCCCGGCGCCGAAGGCCCTTCCCTTTGGGCCAAGCTGCTGTCAAAACCGGAAGAGGACCGAAACCCCTTGCGCTGGAGACCCCGACGATGCGCCTCGACGATTATGATCCCGGCGACGACATTCGCGACCTCGGACGCGGCGGCGGTGGCTTCGGCAGCGGCGGCGGCAGCGGCATGGGCGGGTTGCTCGTCGGCCTGCTGCCGATGCTGCTCGGGCGCAAGATGGGCTGCGGGACGATCGTCCTCCTCGGCATCCTCGCTTTCGTCTTCCTTGGCCCCGGAGCCAGCTTGCTGAGCACCGGGGGCGGCACCGCCGATCCGATGGCCGACAGCCGCAGCGCGCAGCAGGGTGTCGCATGCGACACCGCGGCCGAGAAATTCGCCTGTAACGTCTTCGGCTCGACGCATCAGGTCTGGGGCCAGCTTGTCGAAGGCTACCGCAAGCCGACGCTGAATTTCTTCACCGATCAGAACCGGTCGGGCTGCGGCGCAGCGCAGGCGGCGATGGGTCCCTTCTATTGCCCCGCCGACCAGGGCGTCTATCTCGACACCAGCTTCTTCGACGAACTCGCCAGCCGCTTCGGCGCCGCTGGCGATGCGGCGCAGGCCTATGTCGTCGCGCACGAAGTCGGGCATCATATCCAGACACTGACCGGCACATCGGACAAGGTTCGCCAGATGCAGGCGCGCGCCTCGCAGGAGCAGGGAAATGCGATTCAGGTCCGGATGGAACTGCAAGCCGATTGCTACGCCGGCGTGTGGGCCGCACGTGCGCGCAACAGCGCCGGACAACCCGTGATGGAGGCCGGCGACATGGAAGAGGCCATGCGCGCCGCCAACGCGATCGGCGACGACACGCTGATGCGCTCGGCGGGCCAGCGCCCCGTGCCCGAAAGTTTCACCCACGGGACCAGCGAGCAGCGCATGACGTGGCTGCGTCGCGGGCTTGAAACCGGAGATCCGCGCCAGTGCGACACCTTCAGCGCCTCCCTCTGATCGCAGCGGCGGCGCTCGCCGCGGCACCCGCGTCGGCCGCCACGCTCTATGTCGAAACGGGCCGCCTGATCGACGGCGTGACGAACGAGGTTCGCACCGGCCAATGCGTGACGATCGCGGACGAACGTATCGCGTCGGTCGCACCGTGCGGCACCACCCCCGCGGGGGCGAAGCGGCTCGACTGGTCGGCCTACACCGTTCTTCCCGGTCTGATCGACCTGCACACGCATCTTGCCGATCTGGGCCAGAGCGCCGACCTCGCCGCGCCGATGAAAGCCTCCCCCGCCGAGACCGCGCTCGTCGGCGCGCGCAACGCCCGTGTTACATTGAACGCCGGATTCACGAGCGTCCGCGACGTCGGAACCTATCGCGGCCTGACCGACGTCGCGCTGCGGAACGCGATCGAGCGCGGCGACGTGCCCGGCCCGCGCATGTGGGTCGCGGGCGCCTATATCACCGTTCCGGGCGGCGGCGGCGAACTCAATGGCGTCGTACCGAACGATCAGCTTCCACCCGACATGCGCCTCGGCGTCGCCGCTACGCCTGAGGAGGCCGCCGAAAAGACCGCCTTTCTGCTCGATCATGGTGCCGATTTCATCAAGACGATCGCGACCGGCGCCGTGCTCGCGATCGGGACCGAACCCGGTGCGCCCGAACTCACCGAGGAACAGCTCCGCGCGGTGGTGAAGGTCGCCCACGCGCGCGGCAAGCGCGTAACCGCGCATGCGCATGGCGCCGAAGGTATCAAGAATGCGATCCGCGCCGGGGTCGACAGCATCGAACATGCGAGCCTTGCCGACGAGGAAGCGTTGCAGATGGCCAAGGCCCACGGCACATGGCTCGTCATGGATATCTACAACGGCACCTACATCGATCAGGAAGGCACGAAAGAGGGCTGGCCCGAGGAATATCTGCGCAAGAATCGCGAAACCACCGACACCCAGCGCGCCGCATTCCACCGCGCCGTCGAACTCGGCGTCAAGCTTGGCTACGGCACCGACGCCGGCGTCTATCCGCACGGGCTCAACGCGCGGCAGTTCCGCAACATGGTCAAATATGGAATGACGCCGATGCAGGCAATCCAGGCCGCAACCGGCCGCGCCGCCGAGGAAATGGGCCGAAGCGATGTGGGCGCGATCGTCGCCGGTCGCTACGCCGACATGGTCGCGGTCAGGACCGACCCGCTGGCCGACATTACGGCGCTCGAAAAGATCGACCATGTGATGAAGGGCGGCGCGATCGTCCGCTGACGATCGA
>CAZSMB010000092.1:0-10318 GCA_964607625.1 uncultured Sphingopyxis sp.
AGAAGGCGCTTGGCTGGCCGGCGCGTTCGGGGAAACTGGTGCTGACGCTGGCGCTAGATCGGCTGGCGCGCTTTTATGGGACGGGGTGATCAGCCGAAAATGCGCTGCGTGTCCGACAAATCGCGGATATATGTGTTCGCCACACGTTTTGAACGAAGCAAATATGCGGTCCACAGCGTCGCGGATATCGACGATTGCCCTATTCCGAGAGCTACGTCGGGAAGGGCGCCTCCTGCCAGTTTCGGAAACAATATTGCTGACATTGCCAGATCAGACAGGCCGGGCAGAACAGCCATCCCCCACAGGCCGGCAATGCAGATCTTTACCGAAGACCATCGATGGACGTTTGCGAGCCTGATTGCCACCGCGATACTCACCAGAGCAGACAGGGCGCAGACGACCCAGTTGAAGGTAAGATAGGTTTCGGAACCCGACCCCAATAGGTCCGCGACCTCCATAATTTCCTTGTTACTGACGGTTGCCATCAAAATGATGCGAAGCGGCGTGACGAGGCCGAGTATTACGATAAGGAACGCCAACCATCCACCGATCCCCTGCAACTCGGTCGAATCTGCTTTATCCACCACGATTGCCCCCGTTTTTGCCAGAGTGCTTTAGGTCGGTGCGTAGCGCAAGTCGATCAGCCCAGACTTTCCACCTCTTCCGCCAACGCCAGCCAGCGATCCTCGGCCGCTGCCTTTTCCTGACGCAGCGTTTCGAGCGCTTCGGTCAGCATGGTGAAGCGCGCATGGTCGCGGGTGAACAGGCTGCCGTCGGAGAGCTGGGTCCCGATGTCCGCCATCTCGGCGTCGATCGCCTCGATCCGGCCGGGGAGAAGGTCATAGTCGCGCTGGTCCTTGTAGGAGAGCTTCTTGCGCGGCTGCGGCGGGGGTGGCGGCGTTGCGGCGGCGCTTTCGGCCTTTGGCTTTGCGGCTGCGGGCCTGTTGCGCTTTGCTTCCCAGTCGGCATAGCCGCCCGCGACGACATCGACCTTGCCCGACCCGTCGAGGCCGAGCGTCACCGTCACCGTGCGGTCGAGGAAGTCGCGGTCGTGGCTGACGAGCAGCACGGTGCCGTCATAATCGGCGATGACTTCCTGCAGTAGGTCGAGCGTTTCGAGGTCGAGGTCGTTGGTCGGCTCGTCGAGGACAAGCAGGTTCGATTCGCGCGCGAACTCGCGCGCGAGGAGCAGGCGCGAGCGTTCGCCGCCCGACAGCGCGCCGACGCTCGCCTCGACGACGCCGGGGTCGAAGAGGAAGTCCTTCAGATAGCCCTGGATATGCTTCTTGACCCCGCGCACCTCGACCCAGTCGCCGCCGTCGGCGAGGATGTCGCGCACGCGCTTTTCGGGCGACAACAGGCTGCGCTGCTGGTCGATGACGATGCCGTCGAGCGTCGGGGCGAGCGTGACCTTGCCCTCGTCGGGCTCGATCTCGCCGGTCAGGAGCTTGAGCAGCGTCGATTTGCCCGCGCCGTTCGCGCCGACGATGCCGATGCGGTCGCCGCGCTGGATGCGGAAGTCGAAATCGCGGATGATCGTGCGGTCGCCGAAGCGCTTGGAAATATGGTCGGCGACGATCACCGATTTCGACCGCACATCGTCGTTGGCGAGGCCGAGCTTGGCGACGCCGGGGCCGCCGATCATCGCCGCGCGCTGCGCGCGCATCTCGACCAGCTTTTCGAGTCGCCCCTGGTTGCGGCGGCGGCGTGCGGTGACGCCGCGCTGAAGCCAGTGCGCCTCAAGCTTCAGCTTGGCGTCGAGCTTTTCGGCCGCGCGCGCTTCCTCGGCATAGACCGCTTCGGTCCAGGCGTCGAAGCCGCCGAAGCCGATTTCCTTGCGCCGAATGCTGCCGCGGTCGAGCCACAGCGTCTGCCGCGTGAGGCGCGTCAGGAAGGTGCGGTCGTGGCTGATCGCGACAAAGGCGCCCTTGAAGCGCGACAGCCAGCCTTCGAGCCAGTCGATCGCGGCGAGGTCGAGGTGGTTCGTCGGCTCGTCGAGAAGCAGCACGTCGGGGTTCTGCGCCAGCGCGCGGGCAATCGCGGCGCGGCGACGTTCGCCCCCCGACGCACTCGCCGCCTCGCGGCCCATGTCGATACCAAGCTGGTCGGCGATTGCCGCGACCTCGTGGCTCTCGGGCGGATGGGCGCCCCCGACGGCATAGTCCATCAGTGTCGCATAACCCGTGAAATCGGGTTCCTGTTCGAGCAGGACGACATGGGTGCCGGGGACGATGGTACGTTTGCCCTCGTCGGGGTCGATGCGATCGGCGAGCAGCTTGAGCAGCGTCGTCTTGCCCGCGCCGTTACGCCCGATCAGCGCGAGCCGGTCGCGCGCGCCGATATAGATGTCGAGCCCGCGAAACAGCCAGCCGCTGCCCTGGACGAGTCCGAGGCCTTCATAGGATAAGATCGGTGCTGCCATGATGAACGGCTCGCTACCGGCGCGTTCAGCGCGATGCAAGCGGCGTTCGGGCAAAGGGCGGAACGGGTCCGCTCCGTCGGCGTTACGGGGACGGGCAGACAAGGTGCCGGATCCCCGGCTGACAGGAGATTAATATGAAAACGCAGATGTTCACCGCCATGGCGACCGGACTGGCGCTGATCGCAGCGACGCCCGCCATTGCGCAGCAGGGAGGAACGACGGTGACGACGGCGACGACGCAGGGGCCGATATTGAGCTTTTCGGTGAGCGAGGAGGTTCGCGCGCGGCCCGATCAGGCGACCGTGGGCGCCGGCGTGCAGACGACTGCGCCGACCGCGGTCGAAGCGATGCGCGCCAACGCCGCAGCGATGGACAAGCTGGTCGCGGCCGCGAAGAAGCAGGGCATCAAGGCCGACGACATCCAGACGAGCGGCATCAACCTGTCGCCGCAATATGACTACAGCAACCGCACCGACGGCCAGCCGCCGCGCTTTCTGGGCTATCAGGTGACGAACAGCGTCCGCGCGACGACTGGCGACATCGCAGGGCTGGGCCCGCTGCTCGACGCGTTGGTCGCGGCGGGCGGGACCAATATCGACGGACCGTGGTTCGCGATGAAGGACCCCGACGCGATGCTCGTCGGCGCGCGCGGCGCGGCGATCAAGTCGGCCGAGGCGAAGGCGCAGGATTATGCGAAGCTGGCTGGCTATCGCGGGGTCGAACTGGTGTCGATCAGCGAAGGCGGCAGCTATAACGGTCCGCAGCCGCCGATGCCGCGCGTACAGATGATGGCGGCCGAGGCGAAGTCGACGCCGGTCGAGCCGGGGCAGGTCGGCAATACGCTGACGCTGAATTTCCAGTACCGGCTGGTGCGATAGGACGCCGGTTCGGCCCCCCGCTGTCCGTCCTGAGGAGCCATTGAGCTTGGGCTTTGAGAAGCTCAGCCCCTCCTCAGGACGAACGGGGCATTAGTATCTGCTCAGCCCAACTCTCCCTCGGCCCACGGCCAGGGGCGTTCGCGGAACCATTTGGTGATGATATATTTGCGTCCCTTGCGCACCTTCATCCCGTGGTGGAGCGTGTCGGGGTTGGGTTCGCCGTCCGGGCGGACATTGTTCCATGCGAGCAGCTTGCCCGCCTCTGGCTGGTGCATCTTTCCCGTCGCCAGGAATCGCGTGGCGCCGCCGGCGCCCGGCTCGTTCAGGTAGATCATCAGCGTCCAGCTGCGCTGGCCCGGCACCGCGCAATATGTGTCCCAGTCGGCCCCGTGCGGGTCGAAATAGTCGGTGTGCGCCTTGAACTCCTGTCCGACGTCGTAGCGTTGGCCCTGCAAGGGTTCGCCGAAAGGCAGGGGGATACCGGTGAGGTCGTGGAGTCGCTGGTTCACCGCGTGGACGAACGGGTCGCGATGGTCGAGGTCGCAGGTCGTGCTGGTCCGGAAGGCGGTGTCGCCGTTGGGATCGGCGATGGTCGACGGGTGGACGTCGCGGTCGATCCGTTCGATCAGTCCGGCGCAGGATTCGGCGTCGAGAAAGCGCGGCAGCATGAATTGCTGGAGCTTCGGCGACGGCGCGCGGCGGATACCGGGAACGGCGGCGAGCCGCTCGGCGGTGTGGTCGGCGTGCGACGTCGCCATATCGACAAAGCTGGGTGCGGCCATGGCGCCTCTTTACGGCGCGTCGGGCGCGCGAACAATGCTTGACGAAAGCGGGTGCGCCGCCTATCGCCCGCCCGCTGTCGACGGCGCGTCCGTCCGGCCCTGTGGCGATCGTAGCTCAGTTGGTTAGAGCACCGGTTTGTGGTACCGGGGGTCGCGGGTTCAAGTCCCGTCGATCGCCCCATTTTCTGTATCGTTGCGCATATCGCGGCTTTGGGCGTGACTCGGGCCTCGTGTTGCATTATTACGCCTTCGCGTAATTTTTTAACGTGAGGGTTGAGCCATGTCCGCAGTCTGGGATTTCGCCGATTTCGACGATCACGAGCATGTCCACATGTTCCGTGATCGCGCGAGCGGGCTGACCGCGGTGATCGCGGTGCATTCGACGCACCTCGGCCCCGGCGCGGGCGGGGTGCGGTACTGGCATTATCCGCAGCGCGCGGCGGCGATCACCGACGCGCTGCGCCTGTCGCGCGGCATGAGCTATAAGAATGCGATGGCCGGGCTGCCGATGGGCGGCGGCAAGGGCGTGATCCTGGCCGACGAGGGGCAGGCGAAGACCCCCGAACTGCTCGCCGCGTTCGGTCGCGCGGTCGAATCGCTGGGCGGCGCCTATGTCACCGCCGAGGATGTCGGGATGAGCGACGCCGACATGGTCGCGATCGCGAAGGAAACGAGCCACGTCAGCGGCCTTCCGGTCGCGAGCGGCGAGGCGGGCGGCGATCCCGGCCCGCTGACCGCGCTCGGCGTCTATCTGGGCGTCAAGGCGGCGATCGCCGAAGGGCTCAAGACCGACAGCGCGAAGGACGTCCGCATCGCGATTCAGGGCGTCGGCAGCGTCGGTGGCGGCCTCGCGCGGCGGCTCGCGGCCGAGGGCGCGAAGCTGACGCTGGCGGACGTCAATATCGCCAAGGCCAAGGCGCTTGCCGAGGAGCTTGGCGCCGACCTGGCCGATTCGGCGGCGATCATGGAGATCGAGGCCGACGTGCTGAGCCCCAATGCGCTCGGCGCGATCCTGACCGAACGCAGCATCGAGGCGCTGAAGGTGCCGATCGTCGCGGGCGGCGCGAACAACCAGCTCGCCACCGCGGCCGATGGCCAGCGGGTCCACGACCGCGGCATCGTCTATGCGCCCGACTATGTGATCAACGCCGGCGGCATCATCAACGTCGCCCTCGAATATCTGGGGCAGGGCAGCCGCGAAGAGGTCGAGAGCCGCATCGGCCAGATCCCCGGCCGCCTGACCGAAATCTGGGCCGAGAGCAGGGCGAGCGGAACGCCCGCGTCGGTCGTCGCCGACCGCATGGCGCAAAAGCTGATCGGGCGGGGGTGAAAACCTCAAGCCAATAGGATCATGTTGTTTGCACTACAGCGCAGTGCGGGCTTGCAGAGATTATAAGCCCCTCCTCTTCAGAGGAGGGGGGTGTCGGGTCGGTCGGTCCCCCGGACCGACCTGAACAGTCCGGGGGACTGTTCACCCGACGCCGGTGGTGGCGCGCGAATAGCGCGCAAGACGTCGAGCACCACCCCGCTGCGACTAACGAGCAAGCTCGTAAGTCTCGCTACCCCTCCTCTGAAGAGGAGGGGTTGGGGTGGGGCTATCGCGTAAGCTCAAGACCGCGATGCCCACCCCGCTGCGCGTAGCGAGCAAGCTCGCAACGATTGCTGCCCCTCGCCTGAAGGGAGGGGTTTTGTTGTTCGATATTTCCGCTAAGCCCGCATCAATGAAGCGGCATTTCTTCCTTGTCAGCGGGTGGGCTTCGCTGTGCCTTGGGGCGATCGGCGCGTTCCTGCCGCTGTTGCCGACGGTGCCTTTCGTGATCCTGGCCGCCTTTTGCTTTGCGCGCTCGTCGCCGCGGCTCGAGGCGTGGCTCGTCACCCATCCGCAATTCGGGCATCATATCGTCGCGTGGCGCGAGAAGGGCGCGATCAGCCGCAAGGGCAAGGTCGCCGCGAGCGTCGCCTTTGCTATCAGCATCGTCCTCGCCGCGATCTTTTCGCCGTGGCCGTGGGTGATGGCGCCCGTGATCGCGGCGGTGGTGACGGGAAGCTGGATATGGACGAGGCCGGAAGCATAGCCCCCGGCCTCGCCGATTTTTTCGGACCTCCGATCGTTCAGAAGTCGACCGACACGCGCCCGTAGACGAAGCGGCCGTTGAAGCCGAAGGGCGAGAAGGACGAATAGGGCAGGAAGCTGTTGAGCAGCCCGTAGTTATAGCCGTCGACCGTGCCATAGGGCGTGCGGTCGGGGTATTCGTCGAGCAGGTTGTTCGCGCCAACCGCGACCTGGACTGCGTCGATCGGACGGAAACGCAGTTCGAGGTCGACGACCCATTTCGGCGTCAGGGTGAGGTCGCCCGGCGCCTCGCCCTTGCCGACGGTGATGTCGCTGACATTGCCGACGGGCAGGAAGACCGAACCATAGCGGTTGCCGCGCAGCGTCATCCCGACCGGCCCCGATTCCCAGTCCAGCCCGACGTTGAGCTTGTTCGACGGCTGGCCATCGGTCAGGCGGAAGCTCTCCGACCGCGCGAACAGGCGGTCGGCGGTGAAGCCGCTGAAAGTGCGCCGGTCGGTGATCTTGGTATCGTTGAGGTTGTAGCCTGCGCTGAGCGTCACCTTGCCGATGCCCATGTCGGGCAGGCGGTAGCTGGCGACGACGTCGAGACCCTGGGTACGGGTGTCGATGCCGTTGATGAAGAAGCGCGCCGAGGTGCCATTGACGCCCGCCGCCTGCAGGATCGCGACGACGTCGGCGCCCTGGAGGTTCTCGGTCAGCGTGATGCGGTCGTTGATCTTGATATTATAATAGTCGACCGTGACGTTGAGGCCCGGCACCATCGTGAAGACGACGCCGCCACCGATGTTGACCGATTTTTCGGGTTTGAGCGGCTCGGCGCCGAGCGCGACCGCGATCGGCGATCCGACCGGGAAGGTCCCGATCTCGATCAGCCCGACTCCCGCCACATTGTTGGTCGACGTGGTCGAGAAATATTGCTGGGCCATGCCCGGCGCACGGAAGCCGGTCGAGATCGAGCCGCGGAAGGCGAGGCCGTCGATCGGCTCGAAGCGGGCGGCGAGCTTGCCGTTCACCGTATCGCCGAAATCGGAGAAATGTTCGTAGCGGCCGGCGGCCTGAATATTGAACATGTCGCCGATGTCGGTGTCGAGTTCGACATAGCCCGCAAAGCTGTCGCGCGATGCGTCGACCGCGGTCGAGGGTGCGAAGCCGGGGAAGACCTGTGCGCCCGGCGCCGCGCCGTTCGAGAAGGTATAGGGGCCGGCGATGTAGCTCGCCTCTTCGCCCGGAACGATCTTGTAATTCTCGTTCCGCCATTCGCCGCCCAAGGCGAGCGTCGCATCGCCGAACCCGATATCGAGATCGCGCGTCACGTCGAGATTGACCGAGGTCTGGCCCGACCGGAGCCCGCCGGCATCGAATTTGCGGGGGCTGACGAGGCCGCCCAGCGAGGCATTGAAGCTGTCTTCGACCCCGTAATCGAGGCGGTTGCTGCCATAGTTGATCGACAGGTCGAGGTTCCATGCCCCGGCCTGGCCGCGCAGCCCGCCGACGATACCGATGTCGTGGATCGTGCTGGTGATCAGAGGCAGGAAGCCGTCGGGGTAATAGGGCTGGCCGCCATTGGCCCAGTCGGCGTTGCGCGAGTCGAGCGCGCGGCGATAATAGCCCGCGCCATTGCCGTCGCGCACGCCATAGCTGCCGAAGCTGTACAGCTGCCAGTCGGCGCCGACGTCCATGCCGGCGTTGAAGAAGAAGTTCATGTCCTTCGATTCGCCGTCGCCATAGCGATGTTCGTAGCGGTTGAAGGTCGTTTCGCGCGGATCGCCCGCCGCGGCATAGTTGCGGCGCAGGTCGGGACCCGAACGGTTCGTCGGCGATCGGTCCTTATATTCGGCGGTGAAGTTCAGATAGCCGTTGCCCGCGACGGGCAGGCCGATGTTGGTCGCCATCGTCAGCGTCCCGCCGTCGCGGCGCTTGCGATCCTTGCCGGTGAAGGCGATCACCGGATTTTCGTTGGGATCGTCGGTCAGCGTCGGCGAGACGCTGGCGACCTGATCGACGCCTTCCATCGTCGTGATATATTTACCGTAGCTGATCTGTGCGCGGCCACCGACGCTCTTTTTGAGCTGGATATTGATCACGCCCGCGATCGCGTCGGACCCATATTGCGAGGCGGCGCCGTCGCGCAGCACCTCGATCCGTTCGATCGCGATCGGCGGGATCGTGTTCATGTCGACACCCGCCGACCCGCGGCCCACCGAGCCGTTGAGGTTGAGCAGCGACGAGAGATGCCGGCGCTTGCCGTTGACGAGGACGAGCACCTGATCCGGCGCGAGGCCGCGCAGCGTCGCAGGGCGCAGCGAGTCGGTGCCGTCGGTCAACGACGGCTGGGGAAAGTTGAACGAAGGGACGAGCTGGTTGAGCAGCCGGTTGGTTTCGGTCGTGCCGCTGTTCTGGAGTGAGTCGGCCGAGATGACGTCGATCGGCACCGTGCTGTCGGCGACGGTCCGGTCGGTCCGGCGCGTTCCGGTGACGATGATCGTCGCGCTTTCGGCATCGTCGGCGCCCGGGGCATCCTGAGCGAAGGCGGGCAGGCTCCACCCGCCCGCGGCGACGGCGGCGGTCAGAGCGAGGATCGATGTGTGAGTGGCTTTGCGCATATTGGTTCCCTGTTGTTGTTGCAGCCCGCGTACAGACTTCCCCCCGGTCGGAAATCGCGCCACCCCAATTCGACGAGCGGGCGACGATTTATTACATTTTCGTGCAAGCTGTGATTATTCCGCCACAGTGCTATCCCGCAATGCGACATGAAATTTCAAACTATCAAAGGTATCGATACCATTGTTGCGCGACATCGCCGCGCGCAATTGGCTGGACCGCCGCCCTTCGCTCGCCTAAAGCCGGCGCGCGATGCACGCCTATGCGAATCCGACCCGTTTCCTGGCCCTTGCCCGTCCGTTGACGCCCTGGCTGCTCGGTCTGGGCCTTGCGCTGCTGGTCGGCGGGGCATGGGCTGGCCTGACGATGGTGCCCGGCGATTACAAGCAAGGCGAAACCGCGCGCATCCTGTATGTCCATGTGCCGGCGGCGTGGCTGGGGATGGGCGGCTGGAGCGCGCTGGCGGTCACCGGGCTGGTCCAGCTGGTCTGGCGCCACCCGCTCGCCGGGATCGCCGCGCGCGCGATCGCGGTGCCGGGGATGCTGTTTACCGCGCTGTGCCTGGCGACGGGTTCGATCTGGGGCAAGCCGACGTGGGGGACCTGGTGGGAATGGGACGGGCGGATGACCTCTATGCTGGTCCTGCTGTTCCTCTATGCCGGCTTCCTGGCGTTGACGACGGGCGACGAAGGACAAGGGCGCGGCGGGTCGCTGTCGCGCGGCGCCGCCATCTATGCGCTCGTCGGCGCGATCAACATTCCGATCATCAACCGCAGCGTCGTGTGGTGGAACAGCCTGCACCAAGGGCCGAGCATCACGCTGCGCGGGTCGAGCATCGACGGATCGATGCTGTGGCCGCTCGGGCTGACCGTGCTGGGCTTCTCGCTGCTGTTCGGCGCGATCGTGTTGATGCGGATGCGGCGGATCATCGCAGACAACCGCGTCGCGGCGCGGCTGCGGCGGTTGGCCGACGACGAGGGGGCGTGAAGCGGTGACGGGGGTGATCAGCGGGGGCGGCCAATGGGCCTATGTCGCGGCGGCCTATGCGCTGAGCGCGCTTTTGACCGGCGCGGTGCTGTGGCATAGCTGGCAGGCGATGCGCAAAGCCGAAAAGCGCAGCGACGCGTTGCGCAGGAATCGCGAATGAAGGCGAAACATCAACGGCTGATCCTCGCGCTCGTCGCGCTCGCCGGGGTGGCGGGCGCGGGGGTGCTTGGAGCGAGCGCGCTGCGCGACGAGGCGGCCTATTTCCGCACTCCCGAAGAGGTCGCGGGCGGCCACGCGAAGGTCGGCGAGCCGATGCGGCTCGGCGGCATGGTCGCCGCGGGCAGCCTGAAACGGCTGGGCGACGGGGTGACGATCCGCTTCGTCGCGACCGACGGCAAGGCGTCGGTGCCGGTGCAGTTCACCGGCATCGTCCCCGACCTGTTCGCCGAAAAGGCGGGCATGGTCGCCGACGGCCGGATGCGCGCCGACGGCGTGTTCGTTGCCGACCGCATCCTTGCCAAGCATGACGAGCGCTATATGCCGCCGCAGATGGGCGACATGCCGAAGGATA
>CAZSMB010000093.1:0-10158 GCA_964607625.1 uncultured Sphingopyxis sp.
CCAACATCGTGATGATGGGCATGGGCGAGCCGCTCTATAATTTCGACGAGGTCAAGGGCGCGCTCAAGATCGTGATGGACGGCGACGGCCTTGCGCTCTCGAAGCGGCGCATCACCCTGTCGACCAGCGGCGTGGTGCCGATGATGGCGCGCGCGGGCGAAGAGATCGGGGTCAACCTCGCGGTTTCGCTCCATGCGGTCAGCAAGGAAATCCGCGACGAGATCGTGCCCTTGAACCGCAAATACGGCATCGAGGAGTTGCTCGAAGCGTGCGCCGCCTATCCCGGCGCGAACAATGCGCGGCGCATCACCTTCGAATATGTGATGCTGAAGGACAAGAACGACAGCGACGCCGACGCGCGCGAGCTGGTGCGGCTGATCAAGCAGTATCGGTTGCCCGCAAAGGTCAACCTGATCCCCTTCAACCCCTGGCCCGGCGCGCCCTATGAATGCTCGTCTCCCGATCGGGTCCGTGCGTTCAGCAACCTGATTTTCGAGGCCGGGATCTCGGCCCCCGTCCGCACCCCGCGCGGGCGCGACATCATGGCCGCCTGCGGCCAGCTCAAGAGCGCCGCGACGAAGCCGACGCGCGCGCAGCTCGATCGCATCGCCGCCGAAAAACAGGCCGCGCTGGGCTGAATCGTCCATCCCGGAATCACGGTTTGCCGCTGAAAAGCGGGCATAAAAACGCGCGTCCTTTCTGTACCGTGTTGTAAAAATAACACAGATATTAAAATTGTCATATTCTGAATGACATGTTCATTGAAGCGACAGCCGCGAGCGCCATTTAGGGCCCCGGGCCGCGACCCAAAGGGCGTGGTCCTGATGAAGAAAAGGAATGACAAAATGAAAAAGTTCGCAGTTGCAGCCGCTCTCCTCTCGGCCGTCGTTGCCGTCCCCGCCATGGCCGCCGACGGTGGCGAAGCCCGCGCCGAAGTGCGCGGCGGGTATATCACCGGCTCGGGCCTCGACGACGCCACCATCGGTGCCGCCGCCGGCTATGACTTCGACCTCGGCCAGACCGCCTTCGCGGGCGCCGAAGTCGCGGGCGACAAGGTCCTGAAGGACGGCTTCGACGTCCAGTTCTCGGCCGGCGGCCGCGTCGGCGCCAAGGTCGGTGCCGCGGGCAAGGCCTATGTCACCGGCGGTTACACCTTCACCGACATCGACGATCCCTATGTCGGTGCCGGCTATCAGCACAAGCTGGGCCAGAACATGTATGCCAAGGCCGAATATCGCCACCAGTTCATCGGCAACTTCAGCGATTTCGACACCTTCGCGGTCGGTCTGGGCGTCGCTTTCTGATCCCTGCGGACCGAAAGCCACGACAGGAGAGGGGGCGGTCCTGCGGGGCCGCCCCTTTCTTTTGAGATCGCGGGGCCGCCGCCGTGCGACGATGATGCGAATGCCCGGGCTCGCTGCTCCGAAAGGATCGTTCGCGCCGAAAGGGCTCGGCTCAATAGCTTCGCGGCATCCCCAGCACATGCTCGGCGACGTAGGACAGGATCATGTTCGTGCTGATCGGCGCGACCTGATAGAGGCGCGTCTCGCGAAACTTGCGTTCGATGTCATATTCGGCAGCGAAGCCGAAGCCGCCGTGGGTCTGGATGCACGCCTCGCCCGCGGCCCAGCTTGCTTCGGCGGCAAGCATCTTTGCCATATTCGCCTCGGCGCCGACGTTGCCGCCCGCCTCATATTTGGACAGCCCGTCGTGGACGAGCAGTTCGGCGGCGCGCATCTGGGCATAGGCGCGCGCGATCGGGAATTGCACGCCCTGATTCTGGCCGATCGGACGACCGAACAGCACCCGTTCCTTCGCGTAGCTAGAGGCCTTTTCGATGAACCACTTCGCATCGCCGATGCACTCGGCGGCGATCAACAGCCGCTCGGCGTTCATCCCCGACAATATATAGCGGAACCCCTTGCCCTCCTCGCCGATCAGGTTCGCGGCGGGAACGCGCATCTGGTCGAAGAAGATTTCGGTCGTCGCATGATTCATCATCGTGTCGATCGGCCGGATCGTCAGCGTGCCCGCGGCGAGTGCTTCCTTCATGTCGACCAGAAAGACCGACAGCCCTTCGGTGCGGCTTGCCGCGTCCTCGCGCGGCGTGGTGCGCGCGAGCAGGATCATCAGGTCGCTATGTTCGGCGCGGCTGGTCCAGAGTTTCTGGCCGTTGACGACATAATGGTCGCCATTCTTTTTGGCCGTCGTTTTCAGGCTCAGCGTATCGGTCCCGCTCGTCGGTTCGGTAACGCCGAAGGCCTGTAGCCTCAGCTCGCCGGTCGCCACCCGCGGCAGATAGCGGGCCTTCTGCTCCTCCGACCCGTGGCGCAGCAGCGTTCCCATCACATACATTTGCGCATGGACCGCACCGCCGTTGCACCCCTGGCGCTGGATCTCCTCGAGGATCGCGGCGGCCGCCGAGAGCGGCAGTCCCGCGCCGCCATAGGCTTCGGGGATCAACGCCGCCAGATAGCCGGCCTCGCCAAGCGCGGCAACGAACTCCCACGGATATTCGCGCTGCCGGTCCTTGGCCTGCCAATAGGGACCGGGAAATTGCGCACAGAGCTTCGCCACCTCTGCGCGGATGTCGGAATAATCGTGCATCGGCCGCCCCGCTTTCATCGTTCGGATCGGCGCTAGGTCAGCGGCCGCAAAATTTCAATATTGCGAAGCGCCTTTCAAATACATGAAAACTAGCTGAAGAGCCGCAGCCCCCCTTTGTCATCCCCGCGAAAGCGGGGATCCAGGGCTTGCATAGGCTGACCCCAAGCTGGATTCCCGCTTTCGCGGGAATGACGAAAGGAGGAGGTGTGGTGACCCATCGGCCCGACCCTATGCCTCCACCTCCGCGAGCAGCGCCTTCGCTTCGGCACCCTGCCAGTCGATCGCGCCGATGATGCGCCACACTTCCTTGCCGTCGGCGTCGTAGAGGATGCTCGTCGGCAGGCCGCCGGCCGCGGCGTCGAGCAGGGCGTTGTCGGGATCGATATAGGGCTGGAGCGTCGTCAGCCCCGCCTTCTGGAACCAGGGGTCGACGATCTCGGCGCCTTGCAGATCCTGCGCGATGGGCACGATGGTCAGCGTATCGCGCCGCGCCGCTGCGAGCGTGTCGAGCGTCGGCATTTCGGCGACGCACGGCGTGCACCAGGTCGCCCACAGGTTGACGAGCAGCGGCTTGCCGCGAAAGGCCGCCAGCGTCACCGGGCCATCGTCGGGACCGCGGAACGTCGCCGTCGGCGCCGCTTCGCCGGCGTGGCTGCGGTCGACCTTGTGCTCGAAGCTTTCGATTCCCCGCGCGCCTTCACCGGCCGAAACATTTGCTTGCCCCGCGCCCGCTTGCTCCGCCTGCTGCTTTTCCCTATCGCAGCCCGCGACCGCCCCCGCGAGCAGCAGGGCGACCAAGGCAAGTTTCGGATCTGGGACGCGGCGAATGACGAATTCTCCCGAAAAGAGCAGCATGTGGGGTGGCCGCTTCGGTGGCGGTCCTGCGGCGATCATGCAAGAAATAAATGCGTCGATCCCCGTCGACAAACGGCTGTGGGAAGAGGACATCGCCGCCAGTCGTGCGCACGCCGCGATGCTCGGCGCCCAGGGAATCGTCACGCCTGCGGATGCCGCGGCGATCGATGCGGGGCTTGCACAGATCGCGGACGAATATGCCGCGAACGGGGTGCCCGTCGACCTCGCGCTCGAGGATATCCACATGACGGTGGAATCGCGGCTCAGGGACATCGTCGGCGAGGCTGCCGGGCGCCTGCACACCGCGCGGTCGCGCAACGACCAGGTCGCGACCGATTTCCGCCTCTGGGTCCGTACCGCCGCCGACCGGATCGACGCGGGCCTGAAAGCGCTGCAAGCCGCCCTGCTGGCGCGCGCCGAAGAGCATGCGGACAGCATCATGCCGGGCTTCACCCATTTGCAGGTCGCGCAGCCGGTGACGCTCGGCCACCATTTGCTCGCTTATGTCGCGATGGCGGGCCGCGACCGCTCGCGCTTTCGCGATGCGCGCGCGCGGCTGAACGAATCGCCGCTCGGCGCCGCCGCGCTCGCGGGCACCGGCTTTCCGCTCGATCGCGAGGCGACGGCACGGGCGCTGGGTTTCGACCGGCCGATGGCGAACAGCATCGACGCGGTATCGGATCGCGACTTCGCGCTCGAATTTTGCGCTGCGGCGTCTATCGCGGCGATCCACCTGTCGCGGCTCGCCGAAGAGGTGGTGATCTGGGCCAGCCAGCCGTTCGGTTTCGTAAGCCTGCCCGATGCCTGGTCGACGGGCAGCTCGATCATGCCGCAAAAGCGCAACCCCGACGCCGCCGAACTGGTGCGCGGGCGCGCGGGCATGCTGCTCGGCGCCTTTCAGCGGCTGGCGGTGATCGTGAAGGGATTGCCGCTCACCTATTCCAAGGATCTGCAGGACGACAAGGCGACGGTTTTCGAGGCTTTCGACGCGCTCGCCCTGTCGCTGGCGGCGATGACCGGGATGGTCGAAACGCTGACCTTCAGGACCGACCGGATGCGCGCGCTCGCGGCCACGGGTTTTTCGACCGCGACCGACCTCGCCGACTGGCTGGTGCGCGAAGCGGGCGTGCCGTTCCGCGACGCGCACCACATCGTCGGCGCCTGCGTGAAACGATCCGAAGAGCTCGGCGTTGACCTGTCGGACCTGCCCCCGGCCGAAGCCGCAGCGATCCATGCGGCGGTCACGCCGGCGGCGCTGGCGGCGCTGACCGTCGAGGCATCGGTCGCCAGCCGGATGAGCTATGGCGGCACCGCGCCCGAGCGGGTAAGGCAGGCCATTGCCGCGGCGCGCGCCGCGCTGGAGGATTGAGATGCGAAACCGCCGCCCGGTCGCCGCAACCCTGACGAGCCTCGCGCTGCTCGCGACGCTCGGCGCCTGCGGTCAGCAAGAGGATTTGAAGCCCGTGGCCGGACAGGCACCACCGGTCACCCCGGTCGGTGCGACCCGCCCCCCGACGAACGAGGAGCTGACGACGCCCGACGCGCAGGCCAGGCCCGCGCGCAGCGACGAACTTCTCAAACGCTCGGAACAGCGCGAACCCGACGATTTCGACCTGCCCCCGCCGGGCTGACGATATGACGACCCTTGATTGATCCGTTCGTGTCGAGCGAAGTCGCGACACCCATCGGAGCCGTGCGACGTCGAGAGGCATCTCGATTTCGCTCGATGCGAACGGCGATTCAGGCGGTCATAGATTTCCAAGGATTTCTCCAATGGACCATTTCGACTACCGCGACGGCGTCCTCCACGCCGAAGATATCCCGCTGCCGCGTATTGCAAAGGAAATCGGCACCCCCGTCTATGTTTATTCGCGCGCCACGCTCGAGCGCCATGCGCAGGTGTTTCGCGACGCGCTGAAGGACGTGCCGAAAAAGCACATCGCCTTTGCGATCAAGTGCAATCCCAATCTCGGCGTTCTGCGCGTGCTGGCGCGACAGGGTTATGGCGCCGACGTCGTATCGGGGGGCGAGCTTGAACGTGCGCTCGCCGCGGGCATGGCGGCCGCGGACATCGTCTTTTCGGGCGTCGGCAAGACGCGCGCCGAACTCGCCCAGGGGCTCGATCGCGGCATCGGCCAGTTCAATATCGAGCACGAGCCCGAAGGCGTCGCCCTCGCCGAAATCGCGGCGGCAAAGGAAATGACCGCGCAGGCGGTGCTGCGCGTCAATCCGGATGTCGATGCGGGCACCCATGCGAAAATCTCGACCGGCAAGGCCGAAAACAAGTTCGGCGTCGGTATCGACGTGGCGCCCGAAATCTTCGATCGCCTCGCCGGACTTCCCGGCCTTCGGCTGCGCGGTGTCGCGCTGCATATCGGCAGCCAGCTCACCAGCCTCGCGCCGCTCGAAGCGGCGTTCGAGCGCGTCGGCCGCCTCGTCGCCGACCTGCGCGCCGCGGGGCACAGCATCACGCACGTCGACCTCGGCGGCGGGCTGGGCGTCCCCTATCGCCCCGACGACGATCCGCCGTCGCCCGCCGACTATGGTGCAATGGTCGCGCGGGTGACGAAGGACTGGGACGTCACGCTGATGTTCGAGCCCGGCCGCGTCATCGCGGGCAACACCGGCGTGCTGCTGACCGAAGTGCTGTGGGTCAAGCCCGGCGCGACCAATCCCTTCGTCATCGTCGATGCCGCGATGAACGACCTCGCGCGGCCTGCGCTCTATGACGCGTATCACGACTTCGTCGCGGTCGAACCGAGCGGCGAGACGATGACGGCCTCGATCGTCGGCCCGGTGTGCGAGACCGGCGACACCTTCGCGCGCGACCGGCCGATCGATGCGGTGAAGCCGGGTGACCTGGCGGTCTTCCGCACGGCGGGCGCCTATGGCGCGACGATGGCGTCGACGTACAACAGCCGCAGCCTCGTGCCGGAGGTGCTCGTCGACGGCGACCGCTATATCGTCGTCGCCGACCGCATCGCCGCGGGCACGATCATGGCCGCCGAACGAGTGCCCGACTGGATCGACTAGAGCGCAAGCCCCTCTCCTTCAGGGGAGGGGCAGCGAGACTTGGCGGCGTGCCGCCTAGTCGCAGCGGGGTGGGCATCGAAGCCCGCGCAACGCCGATGGACCCCAACCCCTCCCCTGAAGGGGAGGGGCTTGCTATAGGACATGCCATGCACCAGCTCCCCATCTTCCTGAACCTTTCCGGCCGCATCGTCGTGCTGGTCGGGGAGGGGGAGGCGGCCGCGGCCAAGGCGCGGCTGGTCGAACGCGCCGGCGGCCGCATCGTGTCGGCGTGGGAACCCGGCGCGGCCATCGCCTTCGTCGCGCTCGAGGACGAGGGCGCCGCGCAAGCCGCCGCGCAGGGGCTGCGCGCGCGGGGGCTGCTCGTCAACGTCGTCGATCGCCCGGCGCTGTGCGACTTCACGACCCCTGCGATCGTCGACCGCGCGCCCGTCACCATCGCGGTCGGGACGGGCGGCGCGTCGGCGGGGCTGGCCAAAGCCATCCGCCAGCGCATCGAGGCGCTGCTGCCGGCGCGGCTCGGCGATCTTGCCGCCGCGCTGTCGACGGCGCGCGCGGCGATGAAGGCGCGCTGGCCCGATGCCTCGACCCGCCGCCGCGCGATCGACGCCGCGCTCGAGGCCGGCGCGCCGCTCGATCCGCTCGCGCCCGGCGCCGCGGACGGTGTCGACGCATGGCTCGCGGCCCCGGCGGACGACGCGGCGCCGGCGCGTCTCGAAACGATCGGGCTGGCGAGCGACGACCCCGACGACCTGACCCTGCGCGCCGCGCGCCTGCTCGGCCAGGCCGACCATATCTTTCACGCGCCCGCCGTCGCGCCGGCGATCCTCGCGCGCGCGCGCGCCGATGCGGTGCGCCATCCCGTCGCCGCGCCGCCCGCCGCACCGCCGCCGGGCCTGTCGCTGTGGCTCTCCACATTACGATAAGTTCATTATCCCGGGTCCGGTCGATCGCTTAAGCGGTCCCTGGCGGCAGCATCCGCCGCGCCGAAACAGGAGGGATAGTATGGAATTGCCATCGATCGACATCGCCGCGCTGCCGGTGCTCGACACGGCGGTCGGGCTGTTCGGCTCGTTCGCGAGCGAAATGGCGACGTCGAAGCCCGGGGTGTTCGAAGTCACCGTCACCGTCGTCCTCGTCATCTACGATTGATCGCCCGCGGGGGCGGTCCGCCGCCGCCCGCGCGCCGGCTGTCCGCTCCATGCCCTCGCGCCACGATCATTATCCGCGCGCCGACGCCGGGCGCCGTCGGGCGATGCGCGCCGCCGCAAGCCGGCTTGCCGACGAATGGGCGGCGGCCGACAGCGCGCCGGACGGCTTGCTCGCCGCAATGCGCGCCGCGTCGGCGCTTGCCCCCGCCGATGCGGTCGCCGCGCTCGCGCCGTGGCAGGAAGACCCCCGCTGGCTCGCCGCGCGCCTGTCCCGGGCGCTTGCGCTGCTGTGCGCCGACCCGTTCGCGCGTCCGCCGCTGCGTCCCGTCGGCGGCGGCGCGCTCGGCGGGCTGTTGCTGGCCGAAGCGGGCGCGATCCGCCTGACCCTGCTCGTCGGTCCGCGGGAGGCGCGGGGGCAGGGGACGGCCGCGCTCTTCGCCCCCGGCTGTACGCGCACCCGCATCCTCGCAGGCGGCGGCGCCGACATCGCCTTCCACCGCGCAGGCGTCTCCGCCGGCGAAGAAGGCGGCGCGTTCACCGCGACCGGCGCCGCCCGGTGCGAAACCGCCCCGCCGCGCCCGCTGCGCACGGGCGAAGCCTTTGTCCTCGACGGAGCGCGCCGTGCCTTCACCCTCTCCGGGGGCGACGGCGACATCCTGATGCTGGAACTTGCGGTACAGCCGCCCGCGCCGCTGCCGACGCGCACCTACGACATCGCCAGCGGCCGCCTGACCCATGTCTCGGCCTCGCGCCGCGACAGCAGCTTTCGGGGCATGGCGCTCACCCTGCTGCGCACGATGCGCCGCACCGATGCCGCGCCGCTGTTCGCCGCGGAAGCCGCGACCGGGGATTTCGCCGCGCGCTGGCACGCCGCGCGCGAGCTGGCCGCGCTCGACCCCGCCGCCGCGCATCCCGTCCTTGCCCGGATGGCCGCCGCCGATCCGCATCCCGAGGTCCGCCAGGCGGCCGCCGCGGCGCTGGCGCTCTACCCCACCCCTCCTCTCCAGAGGAGGGGCAGCGAGACTCGCCAGCTTGCTGGCTAGTCGCAGCGGGGTGGTCGCCGCGGCCTTGCGCAAAGCCGCCTGCACCACCCCAGACCCCGCACCCGAAAGCGGAGGCACTCAGGAAGGACCCCCATGCCCCAGACCATCGACCCGTCCGCCGGCCCCGAACTCGACCTCGAAACCGTCGCCGCGCGCCTCGACGAAAGCGGCGTCGACCTCGAATGCGAAGCCAGCCTCGCGCGCTGCGCCGACCTCCTCGCCGGGCTCGCGCGCAACCGGCATTTCCTCGCCAACCGCATCATCGCCGAGCTCAAGGCCAGCTACCGCGACCAGCTCGCCGCCAACCGCTACTCGGCGCAGGTCTTCCTCCTCCACCGCAGCCGCCGCGGCTTCTTCCTCCGCGCCAACCTCTGGCCCGCCGCAACCGACGCCGCCTATGCGGCCAGCGGCCCCGCGGCCTTCGCCTATGGCCTGCCGCACGACCATAATTTCAGCTTCCTGACCGCCGGCTATTGGGGGCCGGGCTATATCAGCGACCATTACGCCTATGACCCCGAAGCCGTCGACGGCCGCCTGGACGAGCCGCTCGCCCTCGAATTCGTCGAGCGCAGCGCCCTCGCCGAAGGCAGGATGCTCCTCTACCGCGCCCACCGCGACATCCACAGCCAGCGTCCGCCCGAACGCCTGTCGATCAGCCTCAACATCATGGACGAGGGCGAGCATGTCCCCTGGCGCGACCAATATATCGTCGACCTCGAACGCCGCACGATCGCAAAGCGCCCCACCATCACCCCCGCCGAAATGCTGCTGCGCTGCGCGGTCCACCTGACCGAAGAGGGCCGGGACATCGCCGACCATTTCGCAAAGGCGCATCCGGTGCCAAGGGTAAGAGCGAACGCGGTCGCCGCCCTCGCGGCGGTGGCAGAGGGCGAGGGCAGGGCGACGGTGCTCGAACGCGGACTGCGCGACGCCGACGCGCGGGTGCGCGACGATTGCCGGCGGTGGCTGGCGCTATAGTCCCCCCTCCCGCTTGCGGGAGGGGTCAGGGGAGGGCGTGTTGCCCTTCAATCCAGCGGCAATTCGATCTCGCGCATGATCCGGTCGGTCTCGATCAGGATTTTGACGATCTTCTGATAATGGCCGATGTCGTCCCACGACAGCGCTCGTCCCCGCCGGTCTTTCAGCCATTTCTGCGCCGGCTGATAGCCACCGATATGGAAGTTCCACGCGATCTCGGGCACGTCTTCGAAATACTGGTCCTTGTTAATGAACACCCGGCCCAATACCCCGTTCGTGTCGAGCAAGGTCGAGCCACCCGCGTCATCCCGGACCCGATCCGGGGTCCCGCTCTTCTCCCACTTCGGAAAGCCGCCTGCCACCCCGTCGTCGCCCTCGCCCTCATAACGATAGGGCGTCTCGCCGATCGCTGCCGCTTCCATCAGGTGCAACCGTCGCAGCGCCTCGCCCTTCTCGCTGACATGGCGAAATACCTCGGGCGACTTGGGATAGGG
>CAZSMB010000094.1:0-10114 GCA_964607625.1 uncultured Sphingopyxis sp.
ATGATTTGCTCGCGAACGGGCTGAAGACGCGGGGGTGAGGCTGGGTCTATCCTAGTCGGGCCGCCGCATCCTTGCGAGGCAGAGCGGCGGTTTTGGGGTGGGAAGCGGACATTCCTCTGCTCTCTTTCGTCATCCCGGACTTGATCCGGGATCCATTCACGCGACGCTGCGCCTAATAGACCCCGGATCAAGTCCGGGGTGACGATATTCTATGTGTCCACAATCGGTCGCTACCCGACGAGTCCCTATTCCCGTTCGTGTCGAGCGAAGTCGAGACACAAGTCGAAACAGCGCGACGTCGAGGGGCATCTCGACTTCGCCCGATGCGAACGGGATAGGATAGGCAAGGACATCCCCTTACGATCGCCAGCGGCCGCCGGGCCGCCCCGTTCAGCCCCTGGAGATCAAAAAGATCGCATGTTCGGCGCGCCAGCTCGCGGCGGCGTCACTCGTCGGTTTGTCGCCGGACAGGTGCCAGGCGCGCTCGACGCGGATTCCCTTGTCGCGCATCAGCTGACGAAAATCGCTGACGGTGACGTGGTGGATGTTCGGCGTCTCGTACCAGGCGACGGGGAGCAGGCGCGTCACCGGCATGCGGCCGTTCCACAGCAGCGCGAGGCGGACGCGCCAGTGCGCGAAATTGGGAAAGCTGACGAAGGCGCGTGGCGCGATGCGCAGCAGTTCGTCGACGACGCGGTCGGGGCGTTCGGTCGTTTGCAGCGTCTGCGACAGGATCGCATAGTCGAAACCGCCCGCGGGATAGTCGACAAGGTCGCGGTTCGCGTCGCCCTGCACCACCGACTGGCCGCGCGCGATCGCCGCGGTGACGTTCGCGGGGTCGATCTCGAGCCCGCGCGCGTCGACGCCCTTGTCCTTCAGCGCCGCGATCAGCTCGCCGTCGCCGCAGCCGATGTCGAGCACCCGCGCGCCCGCGGGCACCGCATCGGCGATGATCGCAAGGTCGGGACGCAGCGCCATCGTCAGCCGCCGTTCGCCAGCGCGCCGGCGATCAGCCGGTCGAGCGCGGGCACGTCGAGGAGGAAGCTGTCGTGGCCGAAGGGCGCCGACAGCTCGACGAAGCTCGCCGCCGCGCCGACGCTTTGCAGCGCCTGGACGACGCGGCGCGATTCGGCGGTCGGATAGAGCCAGTCGGTGTCGAAGCTGACGAGGGTGAAGCGCACGTCCTTCGCCCCGGCGAAAGCGCCCGCGAGGCGGCCGTCGTGCGCCTCGGCGAGGTCGAAATAATCCATTGCGCGGGTGATGTAGAGATAGGCGTTGGCGTCGAAGCGGTCGGTGAAGGCGAGCCCTTGGTAGCGCAGATAGGATTCGACCTGGAAATCGGCGTCGAAGCCGAAGGTCTTTGCCTCGCGCCCCTGCAGGCGGCGGCCGAATTTCTCAGTCAGCCCAGCTTCGGAGAGATAGGTGATGTGCGCCGCCATACGGGCGACCGCGAGCCCCTTCGTCGGGGCGCGGTCGCTGCCGTAATATTGCCCGTCCTGCCAGTCGGGATCGGCCATGATCGCCTGTCGCCCGACCTCGTGGAACGCGATGTTCTGGGCCGAATGGCGAGCCGCGCTGGCAATGACGATCGCCGAGCCGAGCCGTTCGGGATAGGCCGATGCCCAGCCGAGCGCCTGCATCCCGCCCATCGATCCGCCGATGACGGCATGAAGCCGGTCGATGCCGAGATGATCGAGCAGCATCGCCTGCGCGCGCACCATGTCGCCGATCGTGATGACGGGGAAGTGCATGCCGAGCGGCGCGCCGGTTTCGGCATCGGGGGTGGCGGGACCGCTCGACCCCATGCAACTGCCGAGCACATTGGCGCAGATCACGAAATAGCGGTCGGTGTCGACCGGCTTGCCCGGTCCGACCATGCGTGCCCACCAGCCGGGCTTTCCGGTTCCGGGATGGTCGCTCGCGACATATTGGTCGCCGGTCAGCGCGTGGCAGATCAGCACCGCGTTCGATTTGTCGGCGGCCAGCGTGCCATAGCTTTGAAAGGCGATCGTCACCGAGGGCAGCGCCTGCCCGCTGTCGAGCGCCAGCGGCGCGTCGATCGTGACGCGGTGATGCTGAATCTCGTGGAGCCGGCTTGCCATGGGAAGGCGGGGCTAAGCGGGTGCGGGGGCGCTGTCAACGTACTGGACTCGGCGGCGCGAACCGCTAAACGGCCCGGCATGACCGATCGCATTGCCAAGCTCGCCCCGAAGCCGTGGATCAGCGGCATCGCTCCCTATGTTCCCGGCAAGTCGGCGGGCGCCGACGGCCGTCCGCTCATAAAATTGAGCGCGAACGAAAATCCGCTCGGCACCGGAGCGCGGGCGCGCGAGGCCTTCGGCGCGGCACAGGCGGCGCCCGACGCGCTGTCGCGCTACCCCGATCCCGGCGCGACGCTGCTGCGCGAGGCGATCGCGGCGAAATACGACCTCGATCCCGACCGGGTGATCTGCGGCAATGGGTCGGACGAACTGCTCCACCTTGCGGCGGGCACCTATGCCGGCGCGGGCGACGAGATTCTCTATGTCCGCTATGGCTTTGCCGTGTACGAGATCGCGGCGCGACGCGTCGGCGCGACCCCGGTCGAAGCCGACGACAAGGATTATGCGACCGATGTCGACGCGCTGCTCGCGGCGGTGACCGACAAGACGCGCGTCGTCTATCTCGCCAACCCGAACAACCCGACGGGTACGCTCGCGACGCGCGACGAGGTGGCGCGGCTCCACGCCGGGCTGCCGAAGGACGTGCTGTTCGTGATCGACCAGGCCTATTCGGAATATCTGGGTGCGGACCAGGACGATGGCGGGCTCGACTTGGCCCGGACCGAGCCCAACGTCTTTGTCACGCGGACCTTTTCGAAAATCCACGGACTGGCCGCCGAGCGGATCGGCTGGGGCTATGCGGCGGCCGAGGTGATCGCCGCCCTGCATCGCATTCGCCTCCCATTCAATGTCACGCGGGCGGGGCAGGCGGCGGCGGTCGCGGCGCTCGGCGACGATGATTTCGTCACCCGCAGCCGCGACCATAATGCCAAATGGCGCGCCTGGCTGGCGGGCGAGATCGAGAGCCTGGGCAATGACGGGCTGCGGGTCGTGCCGTCGGCCACCAATTTCCTGCTCGTCGTGTTCGAGGGCGATGTCGACGCCGAAACGGTGTACCAGCGGCTGATGGATGCGGGGTATATCGTGCGCTGGTTGCCGGGACAGGGATTGCCGAACGCGCTGCGCATGACGATCGGCACCGAAGAGGAAACGCGCGGACTTGCCGCGGCGATCCGCGCGGCGCTGGCGCCCTGATGTCGATCGAACGCCTGGCCGTCGTCGGGTTGGGGCTGATCGGCTCGTCGATCGCCCGCGCGGTGAGGGCAAAGCTGCCGGGCGTCGCGGTGACCGGATATGACGCGGATGCCGCGGTATGCAAAGAAGCGCGCGCGCTGGGCTTGTGCGATCGGGTCGCCGACGATCCCGCCGCCGCGGTGGCCGACGCCGATCTGGTGGTCTTTGCTGTCCCGGTGGGCGGCATGGCCGATGCCGCGCGGGCCGTCCTGCCGGGGTTGCGGCCCGGCACGATCGTTTCGGATGTCGGCTCGTCGAAGGCGGGGGTCGGCGCGGCGCTGCGCGACGCGCTGCCCGGACATATGGTGATCCCGGCGCATCCGGTCGCGGGGACCGAGAACAGCGGCCCCGCGGCGGGCTTTGCAAGCCTGTTCGAAGGCCGCTGGTGCATCGTTACCCCGCCCGCCGATGCGCCGGCCGACGCCGTTGCGGCGCTGGCGGCATTCTGGACCGGGCTCGGGGCAAAGGTCGAGACGATGGACGCCGCGCATCACGACATGGTGCTCGCGGTGACGAGCCACCTGCCGCACCTGATCGCCTATACGATCGTCGGCACCGCGAGCGAACTCGAGGAAGTGACCGAGAGCGAAGTGATCAAATATTCGGCCGGCGGTTTTCGCGACTTCACCCGCATCGCGGCGAGCGACCCGGTGATGTGGCGCGACGTTTTCCTTGCGAACCGCGATGCCGTGCTGGCGACCTTGCAGCGCTTCAACGAGGATCTGACGGTGCTCCAGCAGGCGATTCGCCGCGGCGACGGCGACAAGCTGGAGGACTGGTTCACCCGCACCCGTGCGATCCGCCGCTCGATCATCGCGCAGGGGCAGGACGATGCGGCGCCCGATTTCGGGCGCAAGCACTGAGTTTTCGGCTCATGCGGAAAGGCGCACCGGCCCGGTGTCGTCATTCAGGCAATAACGCCTCGGGCGGGTTGAGCGCGTTGATCGCGCGCCACACACGGTCTTCGGCGTCCTCGCGCGGCAGGCCCGCCGGGATGGTTGCGCCGACCTTGTAAGTGATCGTGCCGGGCCATTTGACCCAGCGCCGCGGCGGATAGACGAGGCCGCTGTTCACCGCGACGGGGATCACCGGCACGCCAAGCAGGCGATAGACGCCCGCGAAGCCCGACCGCAGCGGCGGCGCCATCCCGTGCGGGACGCGCGTTCCTTCGGCGAACAGGACCAGCGGCCGCCCGTTCGCGAGCGCCGCCTTTGCGGCGTTCAGCATCGCGCGCATCGCCTTGCCACCGCCGTCGCGGTCGACCGGGATCAGGCCATAGAAATGCGCCGCCTGTCCCCAAACGGGGATCGAGAACAGCTCTTCCTTCGCAAAGACCGCGGGCCATTTGAAGATCATCGGCTGTTCGATCGTTTCGAACGCCCCCTCGTGCTTGAAGACATAGAGCACCGGGGCGTCGGGCATGTCGCCCTCGACGACGATGCGCTGGCCGAGCACGAAGCGGCAGATGAGGCGATGGAAACGCGCCCAGTTCCGGACGAACCAGTGCGTCGCGCGGTGCGAGACGGGCAGCGCGACCACCGCACCGATCGAGCAGATGCTGCTCATCAGCACGAACAGGATCCAGAAGAGGATCGAGCGGACGAGGGCGAGGGCGTAGCGCACGGTCGCGACCCCTTACAGGCCGAGCAGGCCGCCCACCAGCCCGAACAGATATTTATGATATTCGCGAAACAGCGTGTTGAAGCTCGGCTCGCTGCGGACCGCGTCGGGGACGATCGTCACGTCCTTGCCCACCGCGCGGCCGATTTCGTACCGCGCCCGGCGCATGTGCCAGTCGGTCGTCACCAGCCGCACTGTCTTGTAGCCCCGCCGCGCAACCCAAGTCGCGACTTCGGTGGCGTTGGAGCGCGTATCCTCGGCCTCGAACCCCAGCGCGATGCAGCAGTCGAACAGCGAAACCGGGCGCTTGTATTCGGCGGCGAGTTCGCGCGGCTTTACCTCGCGCGCGACCCCGCTGATCAGGACGCGCTTTGCCTGGCCGTCCTCGAGCAGCTCGAGCGCGCGGTCGATGCGCCCCGGTCCCCCGGTCAGAACGACGATCGCGTCGGTCTTTTGCGGCGGCGCGGGCAGCGGCGGCAACAGCGCGAACCATGCGAATCCCAGCACCCAGGCGAGGAAGAGGAGGGAGATGAGGCGCTTGATCATAAAATCTTCTTGAGCGCGGCGAGCAAGGTCTGGCGCGCCGTCAGAGCAGCGAGCGCGATAGCCAATAGCGGCAGCGCCAGCAAGAGCGCCCAACCGCCGGTGCCGAGCGATGCAGTCGCGGCGAGCCCCGAGGTGACGTCCGACCATTGCCAGCCGATCAGCAGCAGGATCGCGGCCGCGACGATCGTGCCGAGCGCGATGCCATAGGCGGTGTCGATGGCGATGCGGCGCTGAAACAGGCGCGTGATCTGGCGGTCGGTGGCGCCGATCAGGTGGAGCATCTCGATCGTCGCATAATGGGTGCCGAGCGCGGCGCGCGCGGTCATAATCACCACCGCCGCGCTCGCGAGGACCATCAGCAGCACGAGCCCGCCCGCGATCCAGGCGAGCGACCGGATCAGGCGCGCGACGGGGGCGAGCCATTCGGCGTGGGGGATGACGCGGGCGCCGGGCGCGATCCGCTCGACGAGCGTCTTGAGCCGATCGAGCTGGCGGGCGCGATCTCCGCTCCCACCGCCGAGGTCGATGTCGACGAGCGCGGGCAGGGGCAGGGATTTCAGGACGGGATCGTCGCCCCCCGCGCCGCCCAGCCACTGACCGAGTGTTGCGAGCAGCTCGTCGCGCTCGACCCGCCGCGCCGCGCGGACATAGGGTTCGGCTGCGGCGGTGCGGCGCAACTCGGCGGCTTGCTCGGATCGGGTCACCGGGTTCGCGGTGACGATCTGCACCGTCACGCGCCCCGCGATCGCCTGCCCGATCGCGTCGGCCGACCGCGCCAGGCCGACGCCCGCCGCGGCGGACAGCAAGGTCAGCATCATCAGGATCGCGATCACCCACGGGGTCGGGCCCGACAGGCGGGGCTCGGGCAACAGCCGGCGATGCTGGACGGGGACGCGCGGGATGATCATGTCGCGTCCGTCACGACCGGTTCGGCGGATAGCGCAGTGCGCCGGTGGGATCCGACAATCGCCCCTTTTCGAGCCGCATCATCTGGGCATTGTCGATGCGGCTGATCAGGTGGATGTCGTGGGTCGCGACGACGACGGTGGTGCCGAGCCGGTTGAGCGCCTCGAACAGGCCGAGCAGGCGCATCGCCATCTCGGGGTCGACGTTGCCCGTCGGTTCGTCGGCGACGAGGAGCTGGGGCCGTGCGATTACCGCACGCGCGATCGCAACGCGCTGTTGCTCGCCGCCCGACAGCGTGGCGGGGCGCGCTTCGGCGCGCGCGTCGAGCCCGATCCAGCTCAGCATTTCGCCGACGGGGCCGGCCAGATCCTCTTCGCCCACCCCCGCGATACGCAGCGGCAGGGCGATGTTGTCGCGCGCGGACAGATGCGGGATCAGGCGGAAATCCTGGAAAACGACGCCGATCCGCCGGCGAAACCCGGGCAGGCGGTGGCGCGCCATCGCTCCCAGATCCTCGCCGAACAGGCGGACGATGCCGCGGCTCGGCCGCTGGGCGAGGTAAAGCATCTTGAGCAGCGAGGTCTTGCCCGCGCCCGACGCGCCGGTGAGGAAATAGAAGCTGCCCGGCTGGAGGTTGAAGCTGATGTCGGACAACACCTCGCCGTCGGGACCATAGCGCAGACCGACGCTGTCGAATTCGACCATTGCGCCGCCGGCGCGCGGACCCGCGGCGCCCGTCATGACGTCACCGATGTGCCCGTACAGGTGCGTTTTGCCCCGGAAATGCGTGTGCCCGCCGCCGTCATGCTCCGGCTGTTGCACGGCCTGCCGCCCACGTAAAGGCCCCCGCGCCACGCGACGCTTGCAACGCCGCGAATCAGCGTGTTTAGAGGGGGACCATGATCCTTGCCTGCCCATCCTGTCACACGCGCTACGTCGTTCCCGATACCGCGATCGGACCGAATGGGCGTACCGTGCGCTGTGCCAATTGCCGCCATAGCTGGTTCCAGGAGCCGGCCGCATCGTCGGTGATGCCGCCGCAGCCCGCCGCCCCGCCGGCCCCGGCCCCGGCCCCGGCCCCGGTCGAGGCGCCGTCGCCGGAACAGTCGCCCGCCGCGCCCCCGGTTCCCGAAACGCCGGCGGAGTCGGTCGATCCCGGGGCCGCTGCGGCGCCGCCGCCACCGCCGCCCGAGGCCTTTGCCGCAACGGCGCCCACGCCGCCGCATCGTACCGCGCAGGCGGTCGATCCCGACGCCCCGCTGCCGTTCCGCCGTCCGCGGCGCAACCCCGCGAAGCGTTGGACGATGATCGCCGCCCTGGCCGCCCTCGCGATGATCGGGGCGACCGCGGCGCTCTATGTCTATGGCCTTCCGAACTGGGCGCAGGGGCTTGGCGGCGGGGCCGCGGAGCCCGACCTGGTGATCGAGCTGCCGCCCAACCAGGATCACCGCGAACTGCCCGACGGGACGATCTATTTCGCCGCGTCGGGGGTGATCATCAACCCGACCGACCGCGAACAGCGCGTGCCGCCGATCCTCGCCGAACTGCGCGATGCCCAGGGAACCATCGTCTACAGCTGGACGATCAAGCCGCCGGTCCGTACCTTGCCGCCGGGTGAAAAGGCGAATTTCAGCGAGGCGAAGCTCGACATCCCGCGCCGCGCGACGCAGCTTACGGTCAGCTGGGCGCTGCCGAAAAGCTGACTTTTACAACCGGCTGGCGTGACGTCGTGCCGCCACGCCGTCACAGCGCGAGCGCGGCGGCGAGCGCCAGCGCAAAGCTGGTCAGCGTCGCGACGATGATGGGCGCGAAACTGCGCCATCCCTGGTCGAGCAGCAGCGCGAGCCGGGCCTTCATCGCGGTGGCGACGATCGCCAGCAGCAACAGCGCCTGCGCGGCGGTTGCCGCTCCGTCCTGGACCGGTTTCGGGAAGGCGAGCAGCGAATTCGCGGCCGCAAGCGCCAGGAAGCCGGTGATGAACCACGGCAGGCGCAACGGAATCCGGCGCTCGGGCGCGCCCTCGCCGCTGCGCCCGAGCCACAGCGCGACGAGCATCAGCATCGGCGCGAGCAGCGCGACGCGGGTCAGCTTGACGATCGTCGCGACCTCGCCCGCCTTTTGCGAGAAGGAAAAGCCGCCGCCGATCGCCTGCGCGACGTCGTGGATCGACGCCCCGATCAGGAAGCCCGCCTGGGTGTCCGACAGCCCGAGCTGCGCGGCGAGCACCGGATAAAGGGTCATGGCGAGCGCGCTCGCGACGGTGATGCCGACGAGGGTCAGCGTGAACCGGGCCTGGTCGACGCGCCGGTCGCCGATCAGGGAATACAGCGCCAGCGCGGCCGAGGCGCCGCAGATGGCCGTCGCCCCGCCGGCGAGCAGCGCCGCATGGCGATCCTGCCCGAACAGGCGCGCGCTCGCGACCGCGGCGACGATCACCGTCAGCATGATGACGACCAGCAGCGCAAAGGGCAGCGGACCGAGGTCGGCAAGCTGCGCCGCGGTGATCCGCGCGCCGACGAGGACGATGCCGATCCGCAGCGCGGTCTGCGACATCAGGTCGAGCCCGGCGTGGGTGCGCGCGTCCTGCGACAGGAAGGACAGCGCCAGGCCGATCAACAGGCCCATCAGCACGATCGGCGCGGCATAATGGTCGGCGAGCCACGCCGCGGCGAGCGCCGCGATCGCGGAGACGAGCACGCCCGGCGCATAGTCGCGCGCGCGGCGCCGCGCGAGTGGTGCGGCCTCGAGCTGCAATTCGCCGTAAAGGTCGGCGGCCATCGGCCAGCGCTGTTCGGATGCCCGCATCGGTTCGCTCCTTCCGCGCGGGCCCTTCGCACATCGACGCGGCGCGGTCGATAGGCCATTGCTGGCGCCGCAGAGCCCTGCTAGACGCGCCGCTCTACCAGCACCCGTAGCTCAGCTGGATAGAGCGCTGCCCTCCGAAGGCAGAGGCCACAGGTTCGAATCCTGTCGGGTGCGCCATCCTCCATTGCTTTCTCCAGCGCGATATCGCCGCCGCTCTGCGCCTTGCGCTGTGTGGGGCTGCTTCGGGGTGGAAAGCGGCCTGCCGCCACCTTAGGTAATATCGATGTTTGTGATCGAAGATGAATGGCACGCAGAGTGGATCGGCGAGTTCTCGAGCCGAGATGAAGCGCTTAGAGAACTCAAGCGCTTGGCTGAACTATCTTGGGAGCAAAAACCAAACCTGTGCCCATGCACGAGCTGGCGAACTTGCGGTCGGCGCTATCATTTGATCGAGTTTGATACCGCAGGCGAACCATGGCGCACTCTCAGCGATGAGGCAATTCTTGAGGTTTCAGCCAAAGAAACCGCATGGCTCTCAAATACGGATGTGAAAGGGTGATATGGTTGCGACGGCGAGAATCGACCGGTTGTGGTCCTTCCTCTTCTCGTCACCCCGGACTTGATCCGGGGTCCATGACTTCGGCGCTGCTATGGATCCCGGATCAAGTCCGGGATGACAAATGAGGTTGAGCGAATGGCGCCCCACCCAAAAGCGGACATCCGGAGGGGCGCGCAGAAGCATAGAGCGCGCTCTAGAGCGTTATAGCGAAGCGGCATTGTCGCGTTGCGCTATTTCCCCAGAGCCCTCCGGCGTCCTTTCGGGATACGCTCTCGTCACGCCAGCCGGCGCAGGTGGCGGAAGCGGGCGTAGCGGTTGAGCAGGTCGTTGATGATCTGGTCGC
>CAZSMB010000095.1:0-9741 GCA_964607625.1 uncultured Sphingopyxis sp.
TGGCCTTGCTGATTCTGATTGGCCATTATCCGTCTCCTGCAAAACGCCGCAGCCATGCCATTATGTCCGCGGCACTTGGCAGAACCCGGTCCGCACCCTGCATGTTCCCCCGCTGCGGCGGGGCGTGGCGGCGGCGCGGCGGTCGCCCGATGGAGGGACGACTAATCGGCCGCGTCAATCACTCAATCCATCTTATTCGGTTTTTTGGAACCGAGGGATCGGGCCTATCCTGCATGCGTTGGATCGAAAGGATGGATGCCATCGACTCACGATCGCCCCTGTCGCAGACCCCGTCCGGCGAGGCTCGCCTCCGCCGGCGCGTCATGCGCCGGTCATCCTTGCGCATCACCCCATAAGCCAGACCGAAGAGAGGAGAGACTGCATGAACGACCCGACCCCCATCGACCCCGAAAAGGGATGCCCGATGCACCAGCCCGGCGGCGTCCGCGCGCTGCTTGGCCGGACCAACAAGGACTGGTGGCCGGAGATGCTCGCCACCGAAATCCTCAACCCCAATGGATCGTCGAACCCGATGGGTGACGACTTCGACTATGCAAAGGCATTCAAGTCGCTCGATTATCAGGCACTGAAGGACGACCTGACCGCATTGATGACCGACAGCCAGCCGTGGTGGCCGGCCGACTATGGTCACTATGGTCCCTTCTTCATCCGCATGGCCTGGCACGCCGCAGGCACCTATCGCACCGCCGACGGTCGCGGCGGCGCCAACAGCGGGCAACAGCGTTTCGCCCCCCTCGACAGCTGGCCCGACAACGGCAATCTCGACAAGGCGCGGCGGCTGCTTTGGCCGATCAAGCAGAAATATGGCAACAAGATCAGCTGGGCCGACCTGTTCATCCTGACCGGCAATGTCGCGATCGAAAGCATGGGCGGGCCGGTGTTCGGCTTCGGCGGTGGCCGTGTCGACGTCTACGAGCCCGAACGCGATATCTATTGGGGCAGCGAGGACAAATGGGTCAACGAAGGCGTCCAGACGCGCATCGACCCGACGCATGGCTTCGAAGTCATGGAAGGTCCGCTCGCCGCGATCCAGATGGGCCTGATCTACGTCAATCCCGAAGGGCCTCAGGGCAACCCCCACGACGATGAGGGCATGGCGCGCGACATGAAGGAAACCTTCGCGCGCATGGCGATGAACGACGAGGAAACCGTGGCGTTGACCGCGGGCGGCCATACGTTCGGCAAGGCGCACGGCAACGGCGATGCCTCGACGCTCGGCGCGGCACCCGCCGGCGGCGATCTCGCCGCGCAGGGCTTCGGCTGGGTCAGCGGCGAAGAGCATGGCGGCATCGGCGAACATGCCGTCACCAGCGGTATCGAAGGCGCCTGGACCAACACCCCCGACAAATGGACCGACAATTATTTCCGGCTGCTGTTCGACTACGACTATGAACTGGTGAAGTCGCCCGCCGGCGCGAACCAGTGGCAGCCGATCGACCAGAAAGAGGAAGATATGGCGCCGGCGGCGTGGGACTCCTCGAAAAAGGTGCCCACGATGATGACCACCGCCGACATGGCGTTGAAGCGCGACCCCGACTATCGCAAGATCAGCGAGAGGTTCCGCGAAGATCACGCCGCGTTTCGCGACGCCTTCGCGCGGGCCTGGTTCAAGCTGACGCATCGCGACATGGGGCCGAAGGTCCGCTACCTCGGCCCCGAAGTGCCCGCCGAAGATCTGATTTGGCAGGACCCGATCCCCGCCGGCACGATGCCATCGGATGCCGAGGTCAAGGCGGTGAAGGACAAGATCGCGGCGAGCGGCCTGACCGTCAGCCAGTTGATCAAGACTGCCTGGGCGTCGGCCAGCACCTTCCGCAAGTCCGATTTCCGCGGCGGGGCCAACGGCGCGCGCGTCCGTCTCGCGCCGCAGAAGGACTGGGACGTCAACGAACCCGCGATGCTCGCAAAGGTCCTCGACACGCTCGACGGGCTGCGCGGTTCGATGTCGATGGCCGATGCCATTGTCCTCGGCGGCGTCGTGGGTCTGGAAAAGGCGATCCAGGATGCTGGCTTCAGCGTCGCGGTGCCGTTCACCGGCGGCCGGGGCGATGCGACAGCGGAGCAGACCGATGCCGACAGCTTCGCGGTCATGGAGCCGGAGGCCGACGCGTTCCGCAACTATGTCGGCAAGAAGAAGCTGGCGGTGAAGATCGAGGAAATGATGCTCGATCGCGCCTCGCTGCTCGGTCTCTCGGTGCCCGAGATGACGGTGCTGATCGGCGGGCTGCGCGTGCTCGGCGCCAATCACGGCGAACGCGGGCATGGCCATTTCACCAGGCGGTCGGGCCAGCTCACCAACGACTTCTTCGTCAACCTGCTCGACATGACCAATGTCTGGAAGGCGGTCGAGGGTTCGGACGATCAGGAATATGTCGCGACCGATCGCAAGAGCGGCGGCGAGACCTGGCGCGCGACCCGCGCCGACCTGGTGTTCGGATCCAACGCCGAACTGCGCGCGGTGGCCGAGGTCTATGCCGAAACCGGCCATGAAGAGAAGTTCGTCAAGGATTTCGTCAAGGCCTGGACCAAGGTGATGGAAGCCGACCGGTTCGACCTCGCCTGACCGGCTTCGCGCCGCAGGCCGAGGGTCGCGGCCCGCCCCCGGGGACATGGGCCCGGGGGCGGGTCATTTTTTTCAGGGCGATCGTTCGAACGGCCGCGGCGTGACGACGGCGTCGCTGCGCCTCTCGGGCCGGATATAGATCGACCCGATATCGGGCGATGCGGCTTTCATTTCGGCCTCGATCGTCTCGATCAACCGCTCCCCTTCGCCCATCGTCAGCCCGTCCTCGAAGTCGGCACTGATCGCAACGAACACCGAATCCGGCGCCGTATGCACCGTACGGACATGGTTGACCGCGGTGATTTCGTCATGGCTGTCGACGATACGCCAGATGGCATCGATCAGGTCGGGGTCGGCGCTTTCGCCGATCAACAGGCCCTTGGCTTCGCGCGCGAGCAGGATCGCCACCGCGGCAAGGATCAGACCGATCGCAACGGATGCAAATCCGTCGATGCGCGCGTCTCCCGACGCATGGCTCCACCAGACGCCGGCCGCAGCGATGATCAGGCCGAGCAGCGCCGCGCTGTCTTCGAACAGCACGATGAAGCTCGCGGGGTCTTTCGAGCGCCGCACCGCCTGCCACCAACTCGCGCGGCCGCGCCGCGCGCCGAATTCGCGGACGGCGATCGTCCACGACGCGCCCTCGAGCGCAAAGGCAATCGCAAGGACGATATAGTTGATCGTCGGATCGCGCAGCGGCTCGGGACGCGCGATATGCACCCAGCCTTCATAGAGCGAAACGCCCGCGCCCACGGCAAAGATCAGAATCGCGACGACGAACGCCCAGAAATAGAGTTCGCGGCCATATCCGAACGGGTGATAGGCATCGGGCGGACGCTTTGCCTGCCCCTGCCCATAGAGAAGCAACATCTGGTTGCCGCTATCGACAAGCGAGTGGACGCCCTCCGACAGCATGGAAGAAGATCCGCTGATCGCGGCGGCGACGAACTTCGCCACCGCGATACCGAGATTGGCGAACAGCGCGCCATATAGCACGACGTTCGCCTTGATATGCCGAAAGGCCCCGTGGCTGCTCACGCACCGCAGCCCGCTCGGTCAGGGCAAGGCATAGGCGACCACTTCGTCGCCGACCGGCGTTTCCATGAAATGATGCCCTCCGGCATAGATGACGAGATATTGCTTGCCGTTCGCTTCATAGGTCATCGGCGTCGCCTGTCCGCCAGCGGGCAGCACGTCCGACCACACCGTCTTCCCGGTCTTGAGATCGATCGCGCGGATCAGATTGTCGGTCGCGGCGGCGATGAAGACCAGACCGCTCGCGGTGACGACCGCGCCGCCATTGTTCGGCGTGCCGATCGTCACGGGCAGCATGGACGGGATGCCGAACGGGCCGTTGGTACGCGCGGTGCCGAGCGGGCGGTCCCAGATCGTCTTGCCGGTCGCGATATCGATCGCGCGGATGCCGCCATAGGGGGGCTGCTTGCAGAGCATGCCGGTGAAGGGCAGGCGCCAGCCGGCGTTGACGTCGATCGCATAGGGGGTATGCGCCTGCGGATCGCCCGCGCCCTCGGCGCCGCCGATATTGCCGCGCGCCTGATCGCGCGGCGCCCACCCCATCTCGTTCGCCTTCTTGCGCGGGACGAGGCGGACATAATTGGGCATGTCGTTGTAATTGGCGACGATCACTCCGCGCACCGGATCGACCGCGATGCCGCCCCAATCGGTGCCGCCATTATAGCCGGGATATTCGATCGAGCGCCGCATGCTTTCGGGTGGGGTATAAAAGCCCTTGTAGCTCGCTTTCCTGAACTGGATGCGGCAGATCATCTGGTCGATCGGCGACATGCCCCACATATCCTTTTCGGTGAGGTCGGGCTTGCGGAGCGTATGCCACAGCGACACGATCTGCGTCGCCGCCCGTTCGGACGGTTCGACGCCGCCTCCGGGGGCCTTGATGGTCCCGACGGGGGTCAGCGGCTTGCCCGTGCGTCGGTCGAGAACATAGATGTCGCCCTGTTTCGACGGCAGCACGATCGCCGGGATGTTGCCGGACGCGGATGGATAGTCGACCAGCGTCGCCTGCGCGCCGAAGTCATAGTCCCACACATCCTTCTTCACCGCCTGGAAATGCCAGCGCGGCTTGCCCGTCGTCACGTCGAGGGCCACGAGCGAGGTCGCATATTCGTTTTCCGGCGGGCGACGCAGCCCCGAATAATAATCCGCGGCCGAATTGCCCATAGGCAGGTAGACGAGGCCAAGGGCTTCGTCGCCCGATGCGATGGTCCACATATTCGGTGTGCCCCGCGCCCAGGTCTGGCCGGCGGGCGGATAGCCGTTCCAGTCGGGGTGCATCATGTCCCACGCCCATTTGAGCTTGCCGGTGACCGCGTCGAAACCGCGGATCACGCCCGAAGGCGCCCAGCGGTCCTGCCCGTCGAGAACCTGATGCCCGGTGACGACAACGCCGCGCACGATCGTCGGCGGCGAGTTGATCGAGACATAGCCCGGAGGCGTGTTGCCCATGCCGATCTTGGTATCGACCTGGCCGTTGGCGCCGAAATCGTCGCACGCGCGCCCGGTGGAGGCATCGATCGCGAAGAGCCGCGCGTTGAGCGTTCCGAAAATGATGCGCCGCGCGCACGCCTGATCTGCGGCGGCGCCGGGGACGGCATAGTAACTCACACCGCGACATGCCGCGGTATAGGGGATCGCGTCGTCCGACACTTTCGGATCGAACCGCCACCGTTGCTTCCCGCTCGCCGGATCGAGCGCGATCACGATATTCTTGGGCGTGCAGACGTAGAGGCTGTTGCCGATCTTGAGCGGGGTATTTTCGGCGCCATAGGTGCCCTTGGCCGCCGCCGAGGGCAGATCGCCGGTGTGGATCATCCACGCGCGTTTCAGCTTGCCGACATTGGCCGGCGTGATCTGGCCGAGCGGCGAATAGCGGCGCGCGCTTTCGGTGCCGCCATAGGCGGGCCAGTCGGTGCCAGCCTGCATCAGCGCCGGGTCGGCCATCGCCATGCGGTTCGCAGGCAAAGGCGACAGCGGGCGCGGGGCGTTGAGCCAGCCAAGCGTCGCGCCGCCGATGGCGATGAACAGGACGATGAGCGCGCTACCGCCGAGCGCAAAGCGCCAGCGCCGCGGTCGCAGCGACAGCGCTGCCATCGCGAAGAGAACGGCAATCAGCAATATGGCCGGTGCGATCACGCGCGGGACAAGCGCCCAGCCGTTTCCGCCGACCTCCCAAAAGGCCCAGAGCAGCGTGAAAAAGACGACCGCGACGTAAATCCATGCGCCGAGCATGCGGCCGCGCATCAGCAACAGGCCTGCCGCGAGCATCGCGGCACCCGTCACGAGATAATAGGCGGACCCGCCGAGCGCCGCGAGCCATATTCCCCCGACAAGCAGGATGATCGCGATCAGCGCGACGATCGCCCCCACGGTCAGTGCGACGGGGGGAGCGGGAAAAATCTGGCGGAAGCGGGTCATCGCCGGCTCCTTGATGCTGGGACTAGGGAGGATTGCACCTCCCTAATGCATCGCGCCGCCGAAACGTTCCGATCTGGGGTCAGATGGTGACCTACCCGCATGGAGGCGGGTGTCTTTTGAGTGAGCCGTCTGCGAAAAATGGTGTGTCCCCGCGTAGGCGGGGACCCATCTCCGACCGGTTCGAGCCGGCACCGGCAGGAGATGGGCTCCCGCCTTCGCGGGAGCGCACGGGCAGAGATCAGCCGGTAGCGGCTGGCGCCATTCGCTCACCCGAGAAGTGCGGGGAGGTCGAGGCCCTTTTCGCGCGCACAGTCGATCGCGATCTTGTAACCGGCGTCGGCGTGGCGCATCACCCCCGTCGCGGGGTCGTTCCACAGCACGCGCTCGAGCCGCTTCGCCGCTTCGTCGGTGCCGTCGGCGACGATCACCATGCCGCTGTGCTGTGAATAGCCCATGCCGACCCCACCGCCGTGGTGCAGCGACACCCAGGTCGCACCGCTCGCGGTGTTGAGGAGCGCGTTGAGCAGTGGCCAGTCGCTGACCGCATCGCTGCCATCGCGCATCGCTTCGGTCTCGCGGTTGGGCGAAGCGACCGAGCCCGAATCGAGATGGTCGCGGCCGATCACGACCGGTGCCTTGAGCTCGCCCGATGCCACCATGTCGTTGAACGCCATGCCGAGCCGGTGGCGGTCGCCGAGCCCGACCCAGCAGATGCGCGCGGGCAGCCCCTGGAACTGGATTTTCTCGCGCGCCATGTCGAGCCAGCGGTGGAGATGCGCATCGTCGGGCAGCAGTTCCTTCACTTTCGCATCGGTGCGATAGATATCGTCGGGATCGCCTGACAGCGCCGCCCAGCGAAAGGGGCCGATGCCGCGGCAGAAGAGCGGCCGGATATAGGCGGGGACGAAGCCCGGGAAATCGAACGCATTTTCGACGCCTTCGTCCTTTGCGACCTGGCGGATATTATTGCCATAGTCGGTGGTCGGGACGCCCGCGGCCTGAAAATCGAGCATCGCGCGAACATGCACCGCCATCGAGGCCTTTGCCGCCTTCGCGACGGCCGCGGGATCGCTTTCGCGCTTCTCCACCCATTCGGCGACGCTCCAGCCGACCGGCAGATAGCCGTTCACCGGATCGTGCGCACTCGTCTGGTCGGTGAGCAGGTCGGGGCGGATGCCGCGGGCGTAGAGTTCGGGCAGTATTTCGGCGGCGTTACCGAGCAGGCCGACCGACACCGGTGTCCTGTCGGCGCAGCTTTGCTCGATGATCGCCATCGCTTCTTCGATCGACTGCGCGGCCTTGTCGAGATAGCCGGTGCGCAGGCGCATCTCGATACGGCTCGGCTGGCATTCGATCGCGAGGCACGAGGCACCCGCCATGACCGCCGCGAGCGGCTGCGCGCCGCCCATACCGCCGAGGCCTGCGGTGAGCAGCCATTTGCCCGCGAGGTCGCCGCCATAGTGCTGGCGCCCCATCTCGACGAAGGTTTCGTAGGTGCCCTGCACGATGCCCTGCGTGCCGATGTAGATCCAGGAGCCGGCGGTCATCTGACCGTACATCGCGAGCCCGCGCTTATCGAGTTCGGCGAAATGCTCCCAATTCGCCCAATGGGGGACGAGGTTGCTGTTCGCGATCAGAACGCGCGGCGCATCGGCGTGGGTGCGAAAGACGCCGACAGGCTTGCCCGACTGGACGAGCAGGGTCTGGTCGCCCTCGAGCCGCTTCAGCGCCTCGACGATCTTGTCATAGCTTTCCCAGTCGCGGGCGGCGCGGCCGATGCCGCCATAGACGACCAGCTCCTCGGGCCGCTCGGCGACGTCGGGATGAAGGTTGTTCATCAGCATCCGCAGCGGCGCCTCGGTCAGCCAGCTTTTCGCGTTCAGTTCGCTGCCGGTCGGCGCCTTGATGACGCGGCTGTTGTCGAGGCGGGTCATGGGTTTCCTTTCGCAAAGTCGAGCGCGGCGGCGATCACCTGTTGCAGCACGGAGGCGATCGCGGGGGTCGGGTCGAGTGGGCTGGGCCAGCTTCGTTCGTCGAGTGTCGCGGGCTCGGCCATATAGCCGCGCATCGCGAGCTCCATCTGGATCGCGTGGACGCCGCTTTCGGGGCGGCCATAGTGGCGCGTCGTCCAGCCGCCGCGAAAGCGGCCGTTGACGACCTGGCTGTGTCCGCTCGCGGCGCAGATCTTGGCGATGGCGGCTTCAAGGTCGGGGGCGCAGGTCGCGCCGCCGTCGGTGCCGATGTTGAATTGCGGCAATTCGCCGTCGAAAAGGCGCGGCACGCGGCTGCGGATCGAATGGGCGTCATAGAGGACGACGCGGCCGTGCTGCGCGCGCAGCCGCTCGATCTCGGCGGCGAGCGCGGCATGATAGGGGGTATGAAAGGCGCGGCGGCGCTGTTCGATTTCGCCCGCGCTCGGAATGCCTTCGATATAGAGCGGGTCGCCATCGAAGGTCGTCGTCGGGCACAGTTCGGTCGTCGCCTGCCCCGGATAGAGCGAGGCGCCCGACGGATCGCGGTTCATGTCGATGACGCTGCGCGAGATGTCGGTGGCGATCGTCGTCGCGCCGAGGTCGCGCACGAAGGCATAGAGGTCTTCGATCCACCAGTCGGTGTCCAGCCGCGCGCGCCATGCCGAGACGAAGGCATCCTCGCGCGCGGCGAGCCCGGTGCCGCCGTGCGGGAAGGCGACGATCAAAGGTGCGTCGCCGCGGTGGATGCGCAGCCAGTCCATCAAGCGATCCCCGGCAGCGCCAGTCCCGCCGCTTCGGTCACCGCGCCGCGCCGCACGAGCGCGTTCGCGGCCCCCATGTCGGGATGGAAATGGCGGTCATGGTCGAGCATCGGCACTTCGGCGCGCAGCAGGGCGCGCACCGCTTCGAGCGCCGCGGACGAGGTCAGGCCGGCATGGAAGTCGCAGCCCTGTGCCGCGGCGAGCAGTTCGATCCCGATCACCGCGCTGGCATTTTCCGCCATCGCGAGCAGGCGCCGCGCGCCGTGCGCCGCCATCGACACATGGTCCTCCTGGTTCGCCGAGGTCGGGATCGAGTCCACGCTCGCGGGATAGGCGCGCTGCTTGTTCTCGCTGACCAGCGCCGCGGCGGTGACCTGCGGGATCATGAAGCCCGAGTTGAGCCCCGGCTGCGGCGTGAGGAAGGCGGGAAGGCCCGACAGCGCAGGATCGACAAGCATTGCGATCCGGCGCTCGGCGATCGAACCGATCTCGCAGATCGCGAGCGCGATCATGTCGGCCGCGAAGGCGACGGGCTCGGCGTGGAAATTGCCGCCCGACAGCGCCTCGTCGGCGCCCGCGAAGATCAGCGGATTGTCGGAGACGCCGTTCGCCTCGATCTCGAGCGTCGCCCCCGCCTGGCGGAGCAGGTCGAGCGCGGCGCCCATCACCTGCGGCTGGCAGCGCAGGCAATAGGGATCCTGCACGCGCGGGTCGTCGTCGCGGTGCGAGGCGCGGATTTCCGACCCCGCCATCAGGCCGCGCAGCGCCGCCGCGACCTCGATCTGGCCGCGGTGGCGGCGCAACTCGTGAATGCGCGCGTCGAAGGGCGTGTCGGAGCCCTTGGCGGCCTCGGTCGACAGCGCGCCGGTGACGAGCGCGGCGGTGAAAAGGGTCTCGGTCTCGAACAACGCCGCTAGCGCGTTGGCGGCCGAAAATTGCGTGCCGTTGAGGAGCGCGAGCCCTTCCTTCG
>CAZSMB010000096.1:0-1450 GCA_964607625.1 uncultured Sphingopyxis sp.
TCGTTCGGATTGCCCGCGCTCTTGGGGAAATGCTCGGCGAGGACGACGCCCATGCGCGTCACCGCTTCGGCCATGCCGGCGCCGGGTTCACCCGCCCGGATGCGGTCGATCAACGCTTCCATCGCCTCGCCCCATACCGCGGCCGACACCTTGGACGCGATCGCTTCGTCGGCGACGATATCGGCGCGATGCTCCTTCAGGCTGACATAGAGCAGCACCCCGGTGCGGCCCATCGTCTTGGCCTCGGCGCCCACCTTGAACAGGTCGATCGCGCGGGCGCGGACGCGGCCCGCCTTGATCGCGCGGGGCGTGAGGGCAAGTCGCAGCGGGCGCCACAACAGGATCAGCCAAACGCCGATCCATTTGAGCACGCCAAAGGCGACCACCGCTCCGAGCCACTCGTTCGCCGTCGGGGCATGGCCCCAACTGCCGGTCAGCCGGTCGTAGAGCCCCTGGTAGAAGTCGGGGAACAGGGCGACCACCGACATGGCGAGAAAGGCCGCTATGCTCGCCCATACGAGCGCGACATCGTCATAGTCGTTCGATTGCCGCGCGATCACCGTGACGATCTCGCCATCGGTGCCCTTTTCGGCCGCCGCGACCGCGTCGGTCACGCGGCGGTGGTCGGCGTCGCTGACGTGGCTGACTTTCCCGAGTGCCATGCGCTTGCTCCCTACCAGCCGCCCGACGCGCCGCCGCCGCCGAAGCTGCCGCCGCCGCCCGAAAAACCGCCGAAGCCGCCGCCACCGCCGCCGCCCCAGCCACCGCCGCCCCAGGACGATCCTCCGCCGCTGCCGCCGCCCCAATGGTCATCGCCCCAGATGATGATCGGTGCGCCGCCCCACGGACGATGCCTGCGGTGCCGCTTTCCGCGCCGGCCAAAGGCGGTGAGCATCGGCAGGATGAAGAAGAAAAAGACGATGAAGCCCAGGAAGAACAGCCCGCCGATATTGCCGTCGTCGGCGCGGTCGCGCGCTTCGGCATCGGCCGCCTGCGCCCGCGCTGCGGCTTCCTCTGGCGGAAGCTCGATCTGTTCGGCAATCGCGTCGACCCCGGCCTGAATGCCGCCGGGATAGTCGCCCGCCTTGAATTTCGGGGTCACGTCGTTGCGGATGATTCGCCCCGACAGCGCGTCGGTCAGCACCGGTTCGAGGCCATAGCCGACCGAGATGTTCATCCGTCGCTCGTTCGGAGCGATCAGGAAGACCACGCCGTCGTTTTCCGCCTTGCCGCCGACGCCCCATGCGCGGCCCAGCTTGTACCCATAGTCGCCGATGTCGTTGCCATCGAGGCTGGTCACCGTCGCGACGACAAGCTGGTGCCCGCTGGTCTTTTCCAACTGGGCAAGCTGGGCGGTCAGGCTGGCTTCCTTGTCGGCGGGAATGATGTCCGCCTGATCGACGACGCGGCCGGTGAGCTTGGGGAAATCCTGCGCCGCGGCGGGAGCCGC
>CAZSMB010000096.1:1550-4901 GCA_964607625.1 uncultured Sphingopyxis sp.
CCGAAGTCGACCTTGGGCGCCTCGTTGGCGTTGGGGCTGGTCGCCTTGTACGGGGTCATCGGCTTTGCGCCGTGGACGATCTTCGCGCCGATGATGTCGGGGAAGGTACGGATCGTCGTGTTATAATCCTGCACCGCCGTGTTGTAATCCTGGATCGACACGTTGATGCGGTTCTCGGTCCCCTCGAGCTGGGTCATCAGATCGGCGAAGCGCGCCTGGCTCTTGAGGTCGGGATATTTTTCGACCGTGACGAGCAGGCGTCCCAAGGCGCTCGATACATTGCCCTGCGCTTGCTGGAATGCCTGGACCTTTGCCGGGTCTTCGAGGTCGTCGGTCGACAGCTTGACCTGCGTCGCGGATGCGCGCGCCTGGATCACGCCTTCCAGCGTCGATTGTTCGATCTGTGCGGCGCCCTTTGCCGTTTCGACCAGATTGGGGATCAGGTCGGCGCGGCGTTGATAGGCGGCTTCGACATTCGCCCATTTCGCCTTCGCGGCTTCTTCCTTGGTGGGGACGCTGTTGATGCCGCAGGCGGACAGCGAAACGGCCGCGACCGGCACGATCATCCAGCGGGCGGAACGAAAGCTCATGTGTCAGTCTCCCTCCAGCGGCGTTTTGCCGCAACAAGACAGTAGATAGGATAGCACTTGCCTTTGCGCAATCGTGACGGCACCACAGGGCCTTCGTCAACCACCGTCCGGGGAGCAGCAACATGCTGGCAGAATTCAGGGAATTCATCGCGAAGGGCAATGTCATGGACCTCGCGGTCGGGGTCATCATCGGCGGCGCCTTTGCCACGATCACCAAATCGCTGACCGAAGACATCATCATGCCCATCGTCGGCGCGATCTTTGGCGGGGTCGATTTTTCCAACTTGTATATCCGCCTCGGCCCGCTGCCCGATGGGGTCGAGGCCGGCGATTACGCCGCGCTGAAGGAGGCCGGGGTGGCGATGTTCGGCTATGGCGCGTTCATCACCGCGGTGATCAATTTCCTGATTCTTGCCTTCATCGTCTTCCTGATCGTGCGCGCCGTGAACCGGATGACCCGCAAGCAGGAGGCCGAAGAGGTCGCGGCGGCGCCCGCCGGGCCGACCGAAGTCGAACTGCTGGCCGAAATTCGCGACGAACTGCGCAGGAAGTAGCCGGCTTTCCGGCCAGCGCCGGATCGAACCGACATCGACAGGCGATAAAAGCCCGCTCGCGCTCTTTCCATGCGCGGGCGGGCTCCCTATATGAAGGGTGCCGGTTTCGGCCGGCTATGAGGATAAATGGTGTCGTGGAATAGACACAGCGGACCCGGGGGCAGTACCCGGCGGCTCCACCACAAACCCGCGTTTTCGAATGAAGACGCGGGGTTCTGACGGGGCCGAACCAGGATCGACGTGTGTTCAAAGACGATGTTTTCTTCCGGGCTGAGTAACCCGTTCAAGGCTCAAACCTATAAGTGCTAACGATAACGAAGCACTCGCTCTTGCTGCCTAACCGATAAGCCTCACGGCCGAAGGTTAGACAAATAGAACGCGGTTCGGACCGAACCGGGCAACAGAATCGGATACCAGCGGCTGGGGACGAGCCGGGCAACAGAATCGTCCCACCTTCCATCCAGAGATATAGGGATCGGGGATGGCCCCGGCCATGCGGTTCGATCGCGCGCGCGGAAAGAAAAATATCCGCCTTTGCGCGCCCCGCCCCATATCCGCGACCTCCGTCAAGTCCCTGAAATGCTGCGCTGCGGTATCGCCGCATCGCCCATGTCATCGAAACGACATCGAGGCGTCACGATAATGTCAATCGTGCGACGCCATCGTGTCACCGACCATCCCTAGCGAGCCGGCCATCGACTTTCTCAGGGGGCTTTCATGAACAAGAGATTCGGCATCGCGCGCGGGCTGGCATTGCTGCTGGCCGGAACATCCTTCGCCACGCTTGCGCAGGCGGGCGAACTGGCGGGCAATGTCGCCGACGCGTCGGGCACGCGCTCGCTGCAGGCGGCGAACGTCCGCATCGTCGAGCTGGGCCGCGCCACGACGACCGATCGCGACGGCAGCTACAGCTTCGGCGATGTCCCCGCGGGTACCTATACGCTCGAGACCACCTATGTCGGCGCCGATCCGGTGCGCCAGAGTGTCGAGGTTCCCGAAACCGGGCGCGTCACGGTCAACGTCGCGCTGTCGGGTGCCGGCGGCGGCGACGAGATCCTGGTCATCGGACAGGCGGCGAACCAGGCGAGCGCGCTGTCGCGCCAGCGCGCCGCGGACGGCGTATCCTCGGTGCTGACGCGCGACGCGATCGGCCAGTTCCCCGACCAGAATGTCGCCGAATCGCTGCGCCGCGTCCCCGGCGTCAACATCCTCGACGACCAGGGCGAGGGGCGGTTCGTGTCGGTTCGCGGGCTCGACCCCGAACTCAACGCCGCGTCGGTCAACGGCGTGCGCCTTCCGGCACCCGAAAGCGATGTTCGGTCGGTGGCGCTCGACGTCATCAGCAGCGACATCATCGAATCGATCGAGATCAAGAAGTCGCTGACCCCCGACATGGACGCCGATACGATCGGCGCCTCGATCGAGATCAACACGGTGAGCGCCTTCGACCGCAAGAAGGACCTGCTCGCCGCGAAGATCGAAGGCAGCTACAACGACCTGACCGAAAGCCTGTCGCCCAAGGGCAGCTTCGATTTCTCGAAAAAGCTCAGCGACAGTTTCGGCGTTGCCGGCGGGCTCAGCTTCTATCGGCGCAAGTTCGCGACCAACAACCAGGAAGTCGACGGTTGGGACATGACCGACGACGGCCTCGTTTATGCCGACACCGTCGAGTATCGCGACTATGACGTCGAACGGAAGCGGATCAGCGGTTCGCTCTCGTTCGACTTCCGGCCCAGCGATTCGACGACGCTCTATGCGCGCGGTCTGTACAGCCAGTTCGACGATCAGGAATATCGCCGCCGCCTGACCTTCGAGATGGAGGAAGGCCCGAGCGGCGGGACCGCCGATGCGGTCGCTTTCTCGTCGGAGGACGAGGACCAGGAAATTTCGGTCCAGCGTGACCTGAAGGACCGGTTCGAGCGCCAGCGCATCCGCAGCATCACGCTGGGCGGCAAGACCGAAACCGAGTTGTGGAAGGTCGATTATTCGGCAAGCTGGGCGAAATCGAGCGAGACCGAGCATGGTTCGATCGACCCGGTCCGGTTCGAGCGCGTGTTCGAGGATGGCGACGATTTCGGTGTCTCGTTCAACTATGCGCGCGACAAGCTGGTTCCCTATACGATCACCGGCGGACAGGCGGCTTTCCTCGATCCGAACGAATATGAATTCGACAAGGTCGAGCGGACGACGCTGTCGAATTCGCAGGA
>CAZSMB010000096.1:5001-9728 GCA_964607625.1 uncultured Sphingopyxis sp.
TGGGACAGCGCGCAGGTGCGCGTGATCGGTGGCGTGCGGATGGAGCACACCAGGAACGACATCCGCGGCAACGAGGTGATCCTCGAGGACGAGACGGTCGCGCCGCTCCGTTTCAAACGCAGCTACACCGACTGGCTGCCCAGCCTGACCGTCCGTTACGAGCCCATCCACAATCTGGTGTTCCGCGCCGCGGGCTCGCGCAGCCTCGTGCGGCCGAAATTGTCCAAGCTCGCACCGAATGTCGTGATCGACGACGACGAGGGCGAGGTCGGCAATCCGTTCCTGAAGCCCTACAAGGCGTGGAACGTCGACCTGTCGGCCGAATATTATTTCGCGGGCAACGGCGCGATTTCGGGCGGTGTCTTCTGGAAGGACGTGAAGGACTATATCGTCGACATCACCCAGTTCGACACCAGTTACAACGGCATCGACCTTGACGAGCTGACGACCGCGACCAACGGCGAAAGTGCGAAGATCAAAGGGATAGAGCTGAGCTACAGCCAGATTTTCAGCATGTTGCCGGCGCCGTTCGACGGCCTGCTGCTCCAGCTCAACTATACCTATACCGATGCCACCGGAAAGCTCGTCAGCTATGACGAGGACGATAATCCCTATCTGCGGACCATCGGCCTGCCGGCATCGTCGAAGCACACGTTCAATACGGTCATCGGCTATGAAAAGGGGCCGCTGTCGCTGCGGGCGGCGGGCACCTATCGCAGCAAATATCTCGACGAAGCGGGTGGCGCGGCAGAGGAAGACCGGATCGTCGCCGACCAGTTCAAGCTCGACCTGTCGGCCAAATATCGCATCACGCCGGGGGTCCGCGTCTTCGCCGAATGGATCAACGTCACCGACGCGCCCTATTTTGCCTATCAGCAGTACGAGGGTCGCCGTCGCCTGCTGCAATATGAGGATTACAGCTGGACCGCGAAGTTCGGCATCTCGGCCAATTTCTGATCGCTCCCCCTCCCGAGCGTTTCTGGACGGTCGCCGCAGTCCCTTGCGGCGGCCGTCCTTTTTTCGGAGCCGCGTTCAGTAAGCGGGCGGATCGCTGGCGGGGAAGGATTCGTCACTGGCTTCGTCGACCGTGTCCCAGTCGCGCGGTTCGCCGTCGCGCATGCCTTCGGGACCCGACGAGCGCGTCTGGATGAAATTTTCGGGATCGGTCTCTCGCGCCGCAAAGGCCGCGCCATGATCGCCGCCTGGATCGCGACGGCGCCGGCGCCACAGCGCGAGCAAACCGGTGCCTGCGGCGGCCGCGGCCGCGAGCGCGGGAAGGGCGAGGGGGAAACGGCGAAGGCGGTGCGGCATGATCATGTCCCTTTCGCTGATGAAACGGCGAAGGCCCGTCATGGGTTCCGCGCGATCGACGGACCCGTGCGGCGTCAGTTGCGCCCCGCCGTCAGTCCGCGCGCGATCACCTGTGCCTGGATTTCGGCCGCGCCCTCGAAGATGTTGAGGATGCGCGCGTCGCACAGGATGCGGCTGATTTCATATTCGAGCGCATAGCCGTTGCCGCCGTGGATCTGGAGCGCGGCGTCGGCGTTCGACCAGGCGGCGCGCGCGCCGAGCAGCTTCGCCATGCCGGCCTCGATATCGCAGCGCTTGCCCTTATCTTTGGCCCGCGCGGCGGCGTAGGAGAGTTCGCGCGCCGTGACGAAATCGACAAGGCTCATCGCGAGCTTGTCGGCGACGCGCGGGAAATGGACGATCGCCTTTCCGAACTGCCTGCGGGCCAGCGCATAATCGAGCCCGAGTTCGAGTGCGCGGCGCGCGACGCCGACGGCGCGCGCGGCGGTCTGGATTCGCGCTCCCTCGAAGGTGCGCATGAGCTGCTTGAAGCCTTGTCCTTCCTCCCCGCCGAGCAACGCGTCGGCAGGCGCGGTCATGCCATCGAATTGCAACGCATATTCGCGCATCCCGCGATAGCCGAGAACCTCGATCTCGCTGCCGCTCATGCCGGCGGCGGGAAACGGCGTGCCGTCGGTTCCGCGCGGCTTGGGGACAAGCAGCATCGACAGTCCGGCATACCCCTTTGCGTCGGGCAGCGTCCGGGCAAGCAAGGTCATCAGGTCCGACCGGCTGGCGTGGGTGATCCAGGTCTTTGCACCGTCGATCGTCCAGTGATCGCCGTCGCGCCGGGCGCGGGTCTGGAGCGAGCCGAGGTCCGATCCGACATCGGGTTCGGTAAAGACCGCCGTGGGCAGGATCTCGCCGCTCGCTATTTTCGGCAGCCATTCGGCCTTTTGCGCGTCGGTGCCGCCCATCGCGATCAACTCTCCGGCGATTTCCGACCGGGTGCCGAGCGACCCCGCGCCGATCCAGCCGCGCGACAGTTCCTCGGTAACGATGCACATCACGAGCTTGCCGAGCCCGAGCCCGCCATAGGCTTCGGGAATGCACACGCCGAAGGTGCCAAGTTCGGCCATCGCCGCCACGGTCGCGTCGGGGATCAGCGCATTGGCGAGGTGCCAGCCGTGCGCGTCGGGAACGATCGCGGCGTCGGTGAAGCGGCGATATTGCGCGCGGATCGCGTCGAGGTCGGCGTCGTGCAGCGTCTCGCTCGGCCACTGGCCGTCGGCGAGCGCAGCGGCGACGGCGGCGCGGGTGGCGGCGTAGTCGGTGTCGAGCAGGCCGGAGCAGGCATCGCCCAGCGTGCGGGCGGCGGCGGTCAGGCCGAGATCGGCGGGGCGGAATATCTCGTTCTGCCCCATCGGGAGGCCACCGGTGAGCTGGCCGATGCCTTCGGCGAAGGCGAGGGTGCCGATCTTCGCGTCGAGCGGATTGGCGCCTTGCTCTGCGTCGAGCCAGTCGAGCGTCGCTTCGAGCGCGGCGACGGTCGTCGCGACCCACGCGAAGCCATGTGCCGCGCGCTGCTCGCGGTCGATCGGGTTGACCGCCAGTCGTTCGGCAAGCGCCGCTTGCGCGGTGTCACGATAGGCCTGTGCGGCGGTGAGTGCGCTTTTCAAATCGGTATGCATTTTCTGAGCTTGTCCCCTTCTTCCTCGTCACCCCGGACTTGATCCGGGGTCCATGACGTCGGCGCTGAAATGGACCCCGGATCAAGTCCGGGGTGACGAGGAGGAGGGTCTGTCTCAACCCGTCGCTCGTCGCCTCAAACCGCACGCTCGAAAATCGCCGCGATCCCCTGGCCACCGCCGATGCACATCGTCTCGAGGCCGTAGCGCCCGTCCCTGCGGACGAGTTCGCGCGTCAGATTGGCAAGGATGCGCCCGCCGGTCGCGCCGATCGGATGGCCGAGCGAAATACCCGAGCCGTTGACGTTGAGGATGTCATTGCGGCTGTCGTCGTCGGACCAGCCCCAACCCTTGAGCACCGCGAGCACCTGCGGCGCGAAGGCTTCGTTGAGTTCGACGAGGTCGATATCGCCCCAGCCGAGGCCATTGCGCGCAAAGAGGCGTTCGACCGCGGGGACGGGACCGATGCCCATGCGGCTCGGATCGCAGCCCGCCGCGGCCGAGCTGTGATACCAGGCGATGGGGGTGAGACCGAGTTCGTCCAATTTGTCTTCGGCGACGACGAGGCACGCCGCGGCGGCGTCATTCTGCTGGCTCGCATTGCCCGCGGTGACGACGCCGCCTTCGAGCGCGCGCAGCTTGCCAAGCGATTCCATCGTCGCGTCGGCACGATAACCCTCGTCATGGGCGAAGACGATCGGATCGCCCTTGCGCTGTGGCACGTTGACCGGGACGAGTTCGTCGTCGAACAGCCCCTTCTCCCACGCCGCGGCGGCGCGCTGGTGGCTGCGCACCGCATAGGCGTCGGCGGCCTCGCGGGTGATGCCATAATCCTTCGCCAGATTCTCGGCGGTCTCGATCATGCCCGAAATGACGCCGAAGCGTTCGACTGGCTGAGACATCAGCCGTCCCCGCGTCAGTCGGTCGTGGAGCGTCAGATTGCCGGCGCGGACGCCCTTGCGGATGTCGGTCGAATAATGCTCGACGTTCGACATCGATTCGACGCCGCCGGCGACGACGACGTCGGACATTCCAGTCTGCACCATCATCGCCGCATTGACGACCGCTTGCAGCCCCGACCCGCAGCGCCGGTCGAGCTGGTATCCGGGCACTTCGAGCGGCAGGCCGGCGGCGAGCCACGACCAGTGGCCGATCGCGGGCGCCTCGCCATTGCCATAGCCCTGCGAAAAGACGACGTCGTCGACGCACGCGGGGTCGATCTGCGTGCGCTCGACCAGCGCTTTCAGGATCACCGCGCCCAGCTCGCCGGCGGTGAGCGGCGACAGGGTGCCGCCGAACTTGCCGACGGCGGTGCGGATCGGGGCGACGATGGCGGCGCGGCGCAGGGTCATGTCATTCTCCAACATTTGTCAGTCATAAGCTTGTGTGCCCCCGCGAAGGCGGGGGCCCATCATCCGACCCTCGTGTTCCAAACCAACGACTAGGGAGCGGCGAGAGCGCCGGTGATGGACCCCCGCCTTCGCGGGGGCACACGGAGAGACGAAGGGCAATTTAGCCGACACCGACGACCCCCGCGTCGATCAGGCGGGCGATCTCGCCCGACGGCAGCGCGAGCCTTTCGCTGAGCACTTCCTCGCTGTGCTGGCCGTTGCGCGGCGCGGGGCGGGGGGCCTGGCGCTCCATCTGCGGCACGGTCGCAAAGGCGCCCGCGGCGGGGTAGGCAAAGCCGCTCGGATTGTCGGCGGCGCCGAAGATCGGATTGTCCGCGACGAGCGCCGGGTCGTTCGC
>CAZSMB010000097.1:0-1454 GCA_964607625.1 uncultured Sphingopyxis sp.
AAGGAACAGGTACAGGCCATGCTGCGCATCCTGCTGCCCGGCGCAAAGGTCGCGGGCGCCGATGCAGCCGACGCACTTGCCGTCGCGATAGCCCACGCCCACCACCGCGGCCGCTGAGCGTCCGCCGTACTGTCGGCGGCCGGCGAGCGCGGCGGCCGGCCGGCAGGACCTCCACCTCCTCCGGCGATCCGGCCGCGAACGCCGCGTTCAACTCGCCAGTTGCACCGCGCGCGCTATTTGAAAATGTGAAGGCGGGACACCCAAGCAGCGCTTGAACATGGTCGCAAAGGCGCTCGGGTTGCTGTACCCGGCCTCAAGCGCGACGCTGGTGATGGAGGCGCCCACTTTCAACCGGCAGACCGCCGCGTTCAACCGTGCCCGCGAACGCCATGTATTGAAGCTGATTCCCACTTCTCTTTTGAAGGCCCTCGTAAAGGTCCGGCGGCCCATACCCGCCACCTCGGCGGCATCGTCGATCGTCCATCCCCGGTCGAGTTCGCGCAGCATCTCGCGGCAAAGGCGTACGAGCCGCGGATTGGTCGGCACGGGCGTTTGCAGGGTCAAAGTGTCGGGTTGGGCCGTCAACCACGCCACCTCCTCGGCAATCAGGTCCATGATACGTTCCTCGCGGCCGCCACGATCATAGGCGACGGGCAAATCGACCGCGGCATGTATCAATTCGCGCAGCAGGTTGGACACCAGGACGTTTCCGCACGCCAATCCCGGCTTGTCGCGGGGCACCGCAAGATAGGTGGTCAGCAAATGCGCGTCGCTGAGCATGCGGACCTCGTGCACCGTGTCCGGCGCGATCAGAATGGCGCACTGCGACGGGACGATGAACATGGCGCCGTCGATGGTGACGCACACGGTTCCCGAGCGGACATAGACGAGCTCTGCCCGGTGATGCGAATGCGGCGGATAGGTGAGTAGCGACGGGCAATCCGCAACGCGGATCATGACGGGGCGCGGCGCGCCATCGCAATCGAACGGAGTCGCGACCTGCTCCATGCGTCGAATGTATCAATAGCTAAGCATTCGCACCAGAGTTTCTCGCAGGTGCAGCATTTTTGGCCCGATCGAACGATTCGCCCGACGGCGGATTCCTCGCCGAGTCATATAGCAACAATTCGATGTTATAAAAATTCTCTGGATGCGGCCTGTTTGTACGGCAGCACGCTCTCTGGCGGGCGATGACCGCTGAATCTTGCCAGGTCGCGATGATAATGTCCCGTTCGCAAACGTCTATGTCCCGATCGCAAGAGCGCCCCTCGCAGATGTTTTTCATCATATTGTCATGGTTGCGAATGGCGCCCGAGGGCCGGTGCCGATCCGCAGCAATGACAAACGACAGGGATCGATAAACCCAATTTCGGGAGAGTCATCGCGTGTCCGACAGGGCACCGATGTTCGATGCACGAAGGCGCATGTCCAGAATGCCGATCGGCGGTTCGCCG
>CAZSMB010000097.1:1554-9687 GCA_964607625.1 uncultured Sphingopyxis sp.
GGGCTCAACGACATCGGCGACATCCTGCTCCAAAGCCCCCAGATCAGCGTCGGGCTCGGCGCGAGCAACGATACGTTTCAGCGCGACATCGGTGCGACCTTCATCAACCTCCGTGGCCTCGGCACCAACCGGACGCTGGTCCTGGTCGATGGCCGGCGCCGCGTTTCGGGTTCGCGCGAAGGGTCGCAGGTCGACGTATCGGCGATCCCCGCCGCGATGATCAAACGCGTCGAAATCATCACCGGCGGCGCGTCGGCCGTCTATGGCGCCGATGCGGTGTCGGGCGTTGTGAACATCATCCTGAAGGATGATTATCAGGGCTTCAACGTATCGGGCCGCGTCGGCATCGCGGATCGCGGCGATGCGGCAACCTATATGCTTTCAGCCAACGGCGGCGGCGAGTTCGCCGACGGCAAGGGCTCCGCAAGCATCGGGATGACCTACCAGAAAAGCGATATCCTGCGCTACGTCGACCGCAGCTATACATCGGGCAAGGGCGCCCTGACCTGGGCGACAAATCCCGACAATACGGGTCCCGACGACGGCATTCCCGACCGGATCATCATCAACGACCCGCACACGGTCGGCAACGCCTATGTCCCCACCTTCGTGGTCGGCGGACAGCGCTATTTCTATGATGGCGGCGTCGTGCCGCAGCCGCAGACCGACTGCTATGGATCGGTGTGCAGCGGCGGCCCCTATGGCTACAACAGCCGCGAACGCAATCTGCGCAACCCGCGCGAAGCCTTTTCGGCGATCGCGCATGTCGATTACGAACTGGCCCCGTCGGTCACCGCGTTCCTCGACCTGGAATTTGCCTTTTCCGATACCGATACGAACGGCCAGAGCTTCTTCGATTCCAGCCTGACGCTCAGCCGCGAGAACCCGACGCTGCCCGCGGGCGTCACGGCCTTGATGGACGCCAACGGTTTGAGTTCGCTGACGATCGGTTACGAGGGCGAAGATATCTACGGCAACAAGCGCTACACCAATTCGCGCTATACCTACACGGCGGCCGGCGGCCTGAAAGGCCGGCTTTTCGACCGCTTCGATTGGCAGGCCTTTTACCAATATGGCCGCCGCAACCAGGATTATAAGATCGGCAACACGCGTATCGAAAGCCGCTTTCTCGAAGCGGTCGATGCGATCAGCGATCCCGACACGGGCGAAACCGTTTGCCGCAGCACTTCGGCACGCGCCGCGGGCTGTACCCCGATCAACCTGTTCAACGGCATGCTGTCCGATGCCGACAAAAGCTATTTCGAATATACGTTCCAGCGCGACGTCACCAACGAACAGACCCTGGCCGGCGTCCAGCTGACCGGTTCGCTGATCGACCTTCCGGCCGGCCCGCTCGGGATCGCGGTCGGCGCCGAGTATCGCCAGGACAAGCTGCATACGCTCGACGACGGGCTCGGCGCCCGCGGCCTGCTCTACCGTACCGACAACGGCGGCGGCTCGGTCGATGCGAGCACCAAGGTCGGCGAGGCGTTCGCCGAAGTCGTCGTGCCGGTGCTCAAGGATTTCGTCCTCGCCGACTCGTTGGAAATCGAAGGCGCGGTTCGCTATTCGCACTATGACACGATCGGGAGCACGACGGCCTGGAAACTCGGCGTCGAGTGGGCGCCGATCGACGCGGTCCGGCTGCGCTTCACGCGGTCGCGCAGCGTCCGCGCCCCCAATATCGTCGAACTCTTCAGCCCCGACACGCTCGGCACACTGAACATCACCGCCGATCCGTGCGACGCGGCCGAGATCAACCTCGCGCCCAATCGCGAAGCGAACTGCCGCGCGCTCGGCATTCCGGTCGGCTGGCGCGATCCGGCGTCGGCGCTGGCGCTCAGCACGGCGCTCGGCGGCAATCCCGACCTGTCGGAGGAAACCTCGAACTCGTGGACCGGCGGCGTCGTCGTCAGTCCGCTGCCCGGACTGCGACTTTCGGTCGATTACTGGTCGATCAAGATCGACGACGCGATCCAGACCCTGGATGGCAACACGATCGTCGAAAAATGCGTCGATTCGCCCAGCCTCGACAACGCCTTCTGCCCGCTGGTCACCCGCGGCAATTTCGTGGGGCTCGACGATCCCTATGCGATCTCCAAGATCGACCTGCGACAGGTGAACATCGGCAAGCTGACCGCGCGCGGCGTCGATGCCGCGGCCAGCTATGCGACCAGTCTCGACCGCATCGGCTGGGATGGACGCCTCAGCGTGTCGGCAAGCGTCACCTATCTCGACAAGCTCGAGGAACTCGTCGATGCCGACGATCCAAGCAGCCTGTTGATCGAGGACGGCGAATTCGACGATCCGACCTGGCGCGGAACGCTCAACGTCAGCTACTCGCTCGACGGGCTGAGCCTCAGCTGGAACCTTCGCTATATCGGCTCGTCGAAGATCGACGTGCAGCAGACCGACGAATATTACGGCGGCGTAGAGGTCGACGAGCGTTTCTACAGCGACGTCTTCGCCAGCTACCGGTTCAAGGACGACCTGACCTTGCAACTCGGGGTGAACAACCTCTTCGACGAGCATCCGCCGCGCACGCCTTCGACCTATACGGGCGCGTTCGACGGGTCGCTTTACGACAATATCGGCCGGTTCTTCTACGTGGGCTTCTCCAAGAATTTCTGACGCCCGCAGCGCGGCGGGCGGCGCCATCTCGCCCTCCGCCGCGTGCTCCCTATCCTTCGCCGCCGACAATCGGCGGTCGCCATTCGAGGACATCCGATGAGCAGATTTTCCCGCATCGCGCTTTCCACCGTTGCCGCCGCAGCGATCATGCTTCCGATGACCGCGCTTGCACAGGACGGCTATCGCACCCCGCCCAAGGAGGTTGTCGACATCCTCGACATTCCTCCTCCGCCGGCCGCCAGCGTCAGCCCCGACGGCGACTGGATGGTCCTGACGTCGCTGAAGGGGATGCCGACCATCGAAGATCGCGCCGCCCCGATGCAGCGGCTGGGCGGCGTTCGCGTGAACACCGCCACCAACGGTCCCTATGACATGGACGCATACGACACGCATTCCTCCTATACCGGACAGGGCACCGGCTACCGGCTGCTCAACCTTCAAACGCAGGAAGCGCGCGATCTGAAGGTGCCGACCGCAAAGCTCGGGCCGCCGATCTGGTCGCCGGACAGCAGCCGTTTCGCCTTTCTGCGAACCACCGCCAAGGGCATCGAGCTGTGGATTGCCGACGCTGCAAGCGGCGAAGCCCATGCGCTCTCCGGCCCGTCCATCAACGCCGCGCGCAGCATCGATTATCTGTCCGACGCCCCGTGTCACTGGCTCGACGACAACAGCCGTCTGCTCTGCCATTTCGTTCCGGAGGGTCGGGGGCCGGCGCCGCAGTTGGGCGTGCCGACCGGGCCGGCTATCCAGCAAACGGACGGCAAGAAGGCTCCGGTCTGGACCTTCACCAACCTGCTGACCAGCAAGTTCGACGAAAAGCTTTACGACTATTACATGACGTCGCAGCCGATGATCGTCGACGTCGCCAGCGGCGCAGCGACGCCCTTTGGCGCGGCGGGCATTTACCAGGAACTGACCCCTTCGCCGGGCGGGGACTATTTCCTGTCGGTGCGGATCACCCCGCCCTATTCCTATCTCGTTCCCGCCAGCCGCTTTCCCAAGTCGGTCGACATTCTGTCCGCCGACGGGACCCCGGTTCACCACATCGCCAGCGTTCCCACGAACAACGCCGGTCCGGAGAGCCTGGGATGGGCAGCGCCGGGACCGCGCGGCTTCGCGTGGCGTCCTTCCGCATCGCCGGCCCTCGTCTATGTCGAGCCGCTCGACGGCGGCAATCCAAAGCAAGAGGCCGAGTATCGCGATCGCGCCATGCTGCTGAAGGCGCCCTTCGACGGCAAGCCGACGGAGCTGCTGCGCACGACCAACCGCATTGTCCCGAGCGCCAGCGGTTATCAGTCGCACGACCTGTTCGCCTTTACCGAAGATGCGAACCAGGCCCTGGTCAAGCAGTTCACCTGGGGAACGCGCGAGACGAAGATGTGGCTGGTCGATACGACGGGAACCGGGGCCAGGTCGAAGCTGATGTGGTCCCACAACGACGATGACTGGTACGGCGAACCCGGGGCGCCGGTCACCAAGATGTCGAACGTCGGAACCGTGCTCCGGCAGGATGGGCCGTGGATCTATCTCGCCGGCGAAGGCGGATCGCCCGACGGCGACCACCCCTTCCTGTCGCGCTATAATCTGGACAGCGGCAAGACCGAGCGCCTCTTTTCGACCAAGGGAGAGAATTACGAGGAAGTCGTCGAAGTCCTCGACGACGAAGCCGACCGGATCGTCACGCGCTATGAAACGAGCCTGACGCCCGCCAACTATTATCTGCATCAATTGCCGGGCAACGCCAAACGAGCCCTGACCGACATTTCCCGGCCCAATAACGCCCTCGCCTATTCCAGCAAGGAACTGGTCAACTACACGCGCGCCGACGGGGTCCCGCTCAGCGGCACGCTGTACCTGCCGCCGAACTATAAGAAGGGTCAGCGGCTGCCGACGATCGTCTGGGCCTATCCGCGCGAATTCGCCGATGTGAAGGGGGCCGGCCAGGTTCGCGGCACCTCCTATGGCTATTCGGGCGTCTCGCCGCGCACCCCCACCGACTATATGCTGTTCCTCACGCAGGGCTATGCGGTTCTCGCCGACGCTTCGATGCCGATCGTCGGCGGGCTGGAAGCAAACGATACCTATGTCGAGCAGCTGGTCGCCAACGCGCAGGCGGCGGTCGACATGCTGGTGGCAAAGGGCGTGTCCGACCCCAAGAAGATCGGCGTCGCCGGCCTGTCCTACGGCGCGTTCATGACGGCGAACCTCCTGACGCACAGCGACCTGTTCGCGGCGGGCTATGCCATGAACGGCGCCTATAACCGGACGCTGACGCCGTTCGGCTTCCAGCGCGAACGCCGGACCTATTGGGAGGCGCCGGAGGTTTATCTCGCCATGTCGCCCTTCATGCACGCGCCCGACATCAACGAACCGTTCCTGATCTTCCACGGCGAGATCGACAGCAACACGGGCACCTATCCGATCCAGTCGCAGCGCCTCTACCATGCGCTCAAGGGGCTGGGCGGCACCGCAAAGCTGGAGATGCTGCCGTTCGAGGATCATATCTATGCCGCGCGCGAAACCCGCCTGCACGTTCTCGCGGAGGCCTTTGACTGGTTCGACAAATATGTGAAGCAGGGGAAGGAAGAGAAGTAGGCGGTCACCGCTGCCACGCACGGTCCGGATCGACGCGGAGATGGGCCGCGCGATCCGGACCCATCGGGCCTTGCCGCTCGCCGATGTCCGGGCCCTGCCCGAACCGGCTGCGGACCGGCTCGCGCCACAGGATCGATCAGGAGACGTATGTATGAAGGTTTGCGGCTATTTCTTCGCCGCGGCGCTCGTCCTCGCGCCGGCCGCCGCCGCCGCACAGGAGGCCGAGGCGCCGAGCCCGGCGATCACGTCGCCCCAAGACTTCTTCGGGCAGCCGGTGGGCAGCGACTATTATCTCGCCAACTACACCGACTATGAAGCCTATCTGAAGCAGCTTGCAAGCGAATCCGATCGGATCAAGCTGGTCGACATCGGCAAGACCGCCGAAGGCCGCACCCAATGGATGGCGATCGTTTCCTCGCCGGCGAATCTGGCCCGTCTCGACGAATATCGCGCCACTGCGGAAAAGCTCGCCCGCGGCCGTGTCAGCGAAGAGGAAGCGCGCAAGCTGGCGCACGACGGCAAGGCGATCGTGTGGATCGACGCGGGTCTGCACGCAACCGAAACGGTGACATCACAAGGACAGATTCAGGTCATTCACCGGATGCTCAGTCAGTCAGATCCCGAAACCCTGCGGATGCTGGACGATTGCATCATCCTGTTCGGACACGACAATCCCGACGGCATGGAGCTTGTCAGCAACTGGTACATGCGGCACGCCGACCCTAAAAAGCGCGAGTTCGAAACCCTGCCGCGGCTCTACCAGAAATATGTCGGCCACGATAATAATCGCGACAGTTTCATGGCGCAGATGCCAGAGACGGAGAACGTCAACCGGATATTGTTCCGCCAATGGTATCCGCAGATCGTCTATAACCAGCACCAGACGGGTCCCGAGGGCATGGTCGTCTTCGTTCCGCCGTTCCGCGACCCGTTCAATTTCAATTACGACCCGATCGTGATGTCCCAGCTCAGCGAAGTGGGCTTCGCGATGCACTCGCGGCTGATCGCCGAGGGCAAGGGCGGATCGGGGATGCGCAGCGCGGCCCGCTATTCGACGTGGCATAACGGCATGGAACGTTCGGTTGCCTATTTCCACAACAGCATCGGCCTCTTGACCGAAATCATCGGCGGCCCGACGCCGGCCAGGATCCCGCTGGTGCCGTCGACCCAGTTGCCGCGCGGCGACGAGATGCTGCCGATCGCACCGCGCGAATGGCACCTGCAGGACACGCTCGATTATCAGTGGAGCCTCAATCGCGCGGTCATCGACTATGCCTCGCGCAATCGCGAACGCTTGATGTTCAACATCTGGCGGATGGCCGCGAACAGCATCGCGCGCGGCAGCCGCGACAACTGGACGACCACCCCGCCGATGGTCGAGGCGCTGGAGAATGCCGCGCCGCTCAAGGAAGATGAAACCAGGCCGGGCTATCGTGCCGGGCCCAAGAAGGTCGATCCCGCGCTCTACGACACGGTCATGCACGCACCCGCCCTGCGCGACGCCCGCGCCTATGTGATCCCGCCCGACCAGCACGATCTGCCGACCGCCATCACCTTCCTGAATGCGCTCATCAAGAACGGCGTCGAGGTCGAGCGCGCCGACGCATCCTTCGTTGCCGGGGGCAAATCCTATCCGGCCGGATCCTATGTCGTACGGACCGCGCAGGCCTATCGTCCGCACATCCTCGACATGTTCGAACCCCAGCATCATCCCCATGACACCGAATATCCGGGGGGCCCGCCAAAGGCACCGTATGACATCACCGGCTATACGCTCGCCTATCAGATGGGGGTCGGGTTCGACCGCATTCTCGACGGGTTCGAGGCCCCGCTTTCCTCCGTCCACGACCTGATGGCTCCGCCACCCGGCCGCGTCGTCGGGACGGGCGACGCCGGCTGGCTGATCGGGCACGAAACGAACAACAGCTTCATTCTGACCAACCGGCTGCTGAAGGCGGGCGTACCGGTGCGCTGGCTTTCGCAAGGCATCACCGTCGACGACGACACCCTGCAACCCGGCGCGATCTGGGTTCCCGCATCGCCCCAGGCCCGGGCGATCGTTGCGCAATCGGTACCCGGGCTTGGCATCGTCGCGCACGCCGTCGCAACCCCGCCAGCCAGCCCCGGCCTGGCACTCAAGCCGGTGCGGATCGGCCTTGTCGACCGCTGGGGCGGCCAGATACCGGCGGGATGGACGCGCTGGCTGCTCGAACAGTTTGAATTCCCCTTTGAACAACTGTTTCCCAAGCGGCTCAACGCCGGAAATTTGCAGCGCGACTATGACGTGCTTCTGTTCGCCGACGACGCGATGCCGCCCAAGGGCGCGTGGGGCACCGACCGGCCCGCCCACCAACCCGAAGAACAGGACACGCCCGCCGCAATGCGTCCGATGCTCGGGACGGCAACCGATGAAAAGACGGCGCCCAAGGTCGCGCAGTTCGTCAACGACGGCGGCGCGGTGGTCGCGATCGGCAGTTCGGGCCGCCTCGCCGAATTGCTCGGCGCGCCCCTCGACGCGGCACTCGTCCGCACGGTTGACGGCAAGCCCAAGCCGCTCGACCATCAAAGCTTCTACATCCCGGGATCGATCTTGCGGGCCAGGGTCGATAACCGGCAACCGCTTGGTTACGGACTTCCCGACGAACTCGATATCTTCTTCAACTCGTCGCAATCCTTCGTGCCTGCCGCCGGGCACGGCACCGCGAAAACCGTGGCGTGGTTCCAGGGCCGTGACCTGTTGCGAAGCGGCTGGGCGATCGGCGAAGAGCGACTTGCCGGAACGATAGCGGTCGCCGACGTCGACATCGGCAAGGGCAAGCTGTTCCTTATGGGGCCAGAGGTCGCACAGCGAGCGCAATCCTATGGCACGTTCAAATTCCTCTTCAACGCGCTCCTTTACGGCGCCGC
>CAZSMB010000098.1:0-9665 GCA_964607625.1 uncultured Sphingopyxis sp.
TCTCGCCCTCGATCTCGGCGCGCGGGACGAGCGCGGCGACCGAGTCGACGACGAGTACGTCGATCGCATTCGAGCGGACGAGCGTATCGACGATCTCGAGCGCCTGTTCCCCGGTGTCCGGCTGCGACACGATCAATTCGTCGATATCGACCCCCAGCTTGCGCGCATAGACGGGATCGAGCGCATGCTCGGCATCGACAAAAGCGGCGGTGCCGCCGGTCTTCTGCGCTTCGGCGATGCAATGCAGCGCCAGCGTGGTCTTGCCCGAGCTTTCGGGTCCATAGATTTCGATGACGCGGCCGCGCGGCAGGCCGCCGACCCCCAAGGCGATGTCGAGACCGAGCGACCCGGTCGAGACCGCCTCGACCTGCATCGCTTCCTTCGAGCCCAATTTCATCACCGAGCCCTTGCCGAAGGCGCGGTCGATCTGCGCCAATGCGGCGTCGAGCGCCTTCTGCCTGTCCGTTCCGTTCACTGATTTCCCCGATTCCACGAGTGACAATTGTCCGGCCATGACCGTCCCTTTCCTGCTTAGAGCGACAGCAGACGCATCGCAACGCCCGGTCCATCCTGTACGGCATTTGTTCTCATGGAACAAGAGGGGAACAGAAAAAAGCGCCGGGCGGCGAGCGATCCGGTTTCAGTCGCGAAAGAAATCGCCGATCGTGGCCTCTATCTCGCTGATCCGGAACGGCTTGGTAACCAGCTTGCGCCCGGCATGAGCGGGCGGAATGACGTCACCGCCGCCCGATGTGAAGGCAAAGGGGACGCCCCGCGCAGCGAGGGCATCCGCCGTTGCCCACCCCTTTGCCTCGCCCAGGTTGATATCGACAAGCGCGCCGGCGATCGCTTCGCGCTCCAGAATCGCGATCGCCTCTTCATTGCTCGTCGCCTGCGCGGGTTCGGGAAATCCGAGCGCGTCGAGCATATCGACCAGCATCATGCCGATCAGCACATCGTCTTCGACCAGCAGGAGACGGCGGTCATTCGGCATGCGCGCGTCCGCGATGCGCCGCATCGTCGAGAGTCGCCGACACGGCCTCGGCAAGTTGCGCGACCGAAAACGGCTTGGGCAGGAAGGCGACATGGTCGATGTCGATCGACTGACGCAGTTGCTCTTCGGCATAGCCCGACATGAACAGTACGGGCAGGCCCGGCGTTTTTGCACGCATCGCACGCACCATCGCCGGCCCGTCCATGACCGGCATCACAACGTCGCTGATGACCAGATCGACTGTGTCCATCGTTCCGAACCGTTCGAGTCCCTCTTCGCCCTGTTGCGCGGTTACCACCTTGTAACCCGCGCGGACCAGCGCGCGTTCCGCGACCGCGCGAACCATGTCCTCGTCCTCGACAAGCAGCACCGTCCCGGTTCCCCATTGGCTCTTTTTGGGCTTCGCCGCGGGCGTCGGCGTGGCGGGCGCATCCCCCGCCGCGCGATGGACGGGAAGATAGACGGTGAAGCGCGTGCCGTCCCCGGGCTTGCTGTCGGCAAAGATGAAGCCCGCCGACTGCTTGACGATGCCGTAAACCGTCGAAAGTCCGAGCCCCGTCCCCTTGCCCACGTCCTTGGTCGTGAAGAAGGGTTCGAAAATCTTGGGCAGGACATCCGCGGGAATGCCGACCCCGGTGTCGCTGATCCGCAGCGCGCTGTAATCGGCCGGCGGCATGATCTCGCTGCCCGTCGCCCGCACCTCGGCCGCCGAAACCGGATAGGTTTCGATGGTCAGCGTTCCGCCGCCAGGCATCGCGTCTCGCGCGTTGACCGCAAGGTTGATGATGACCTGTTCGAGCTGGACGGGGTCGGCACGGACCGCGCCAAGTCCGCGGCCATGATGCACCGCGAGCTGCACCGTATCGCCCATCAACCGCTTCAGCAGGTGCGACACCTCCGAAATCACATCCGGAAGCTGCAATATCTGGGGTCGCAGCGTCTGTTGCCGCGAAAAGGCGAGCAATTGCCGCGTCAGACTCGCCGCGCGATTGGCGTTGCTGCGGATCTGCTGGATATCGTCATAATCGCTGTCGCCAGGGGTATGGCGCATCAGCATCAGGTCGCAGCTGCCGAGCACCGCGGTCAATATATTGTTGAAATCATGGGCGACGCCGCCGGCCAGCTGGCCGACCGCCTGCATCTTCGATTGCTGAGCCACCTGCCGCTTCAGACGCGATTCCTCGCTCGAATCCTTGAGGCTGAGGAGCACCGCCGCCTCGCCGAGGCCGCGCACGCCCACGACGCGCATCGACACGGGCTCGTCGCCCTGCCCGGCGAGCCGGATCGACAGGTCGCCGCCCACCTGCTGCCCGCTGCTGTGGCGGCGGATCATATCGGCAAGCGGGCCTTTATCCTCGCCGACGACCAGGTCCCCGGGATAGCGCGGCATGCGTCCGTCCGCGACCCCCGCCGCGCGCGTGAAGGCACGGTTCATATAGAGAAAGCGACCGTCGCGATCGACCATCGCGAGGCCGAAGGGGAGCAGCGACAACAGCGTTTCGACATAGCTTTGCGCCGTGCCCCGGTCGGCCGGACCAATCTCTTCGTCGATCAACGCCAGCAGCATCGGACCGCCGACATCGGCGGAGGCCAGCGGAATCTGGAGCAACCGCACCGGCGTCGCCCGGTCGCCTTCCCGCGCAAAATACAGCGCGCCGCTATCGTCGAGGCGCAACATCTGCGCCGCATCGCGCCCGGCATAGTGCGCCTGGTCGGCCTCGCCGAGCGCGCGAAGCAGAAACGCCTGATTGGCCACGCGCAGCCGGCCTTCGGCGCTGACGAGGGCCGCCATAATTCCGGCCTGTCCCAAGGTGCGACCCGCCGGCCCGTCGAGATGCCGGACGATCTCGGTGGCAAGGTCGATCCGTTCCTGCGCCGCGAATCGCCAGACCAGATAATCTTCGGCCTGACCCGTGCGCGTCACGTGCGCGCGCAACCGCAAGGGGCCGATCGCAAGGTCCTCGGCGGCGCTCTCGCCGTCGCGCCAGGCACCGCGTCCGGCATTTTTGAGCCGATCCGCTCCCTGGCCGTCGAAGGGCAGTCCCGGGGGCGTGACGAAGCCGCCCATCCATGTCGCGAACAAGTCATTGGCGCACACCAGCCGCCCGGCGCGGTCGGTAACCGCGATCGCGACATCGTCGTGCGCGACCGCCTGGCGCAGCATCGTCCAGTCGGGCGCCGCGGTCTCGCCCGCGGCGGCAGCGGGAAACAGGCGCCGGACAAGCAGGAGGCCGGCGACGGCGAGCGCCAGCCCGGCGATGAAGCCGCCGGCCAACAGTATGTCGCGCGTCGTCCAAAAGAGCAGCGCCACCGACACCGCAGCGAGGCCGCCGATCAACGCGAGGTCGGTGCGCGAGAGTCCCGCGGAAACCGGCATCGGACCGGCCGACCCCGCCGCCGCCCTGCCGATAGGATCGTCAGCGGAAGGCAGGGTCGTCGCGGCCAATGATGGGATTCCCTTTAGGCGTTACCAGATACGGACGCGATCCTCGGGCTTCAGATAAAGCTTCTGGCCGTCCTTGACGGCGAATGCCTTATACCAAGGATCGAGATTACGCGAGATCCAAGTCCGCTGAATCGAGGGTGAATGCGGATCGGTCGTGATGCGCTGCGACAAATTCTGCTCGCGATAGTTGCGCCGCCACACCTGCGCCCAGCCCAGGAAAAAGCGTTGGTCGCCGGTCGTTCCGTCGATGACCGGCGCCTCCTTGCCGCCCAACGAAGCCTTATAGGCGTCATAGGCAATGTTGAGACCGCCAAGGTCGCCGATGTTCTCACCCAGGGTGAACGTGCCGTCGAGATGCTCGCCGGGCAGCACTTCATAGGCATCATATTGTGCGACGAGCGCCTTGCCTGCGTCCTCGAACGCCTTGACGTCGGCGGGGGTCCACCAGTCGGCAAGCTTGCCCGTCTCGTCATATTTCGATCCCTGATCGTCGAAATGGTGGCTCGTTTCGTGGCCGATCACCGCGCCGATACCGCCATAGTTGATCGCCGGATCGGCGTTCGGGTCGAAGAAGGGGGGTTGCAGGATCGCAGCCGGGAAGACGATCTCGTTCATGCTGAAATTGGCATAGGCATTGACCGTCATCGGGGTCATTCCCCATTCCCACCGGCGAATCGGTCCCCCGAGGCGACTGATGTTGTCGTCGTGCGCGAACTGGTTCGACCGCAGCGCGTTGCCGAACAGGTCGTCGGACTTGATGACCAGCGAGCTGTAATCCTTCCACCGGTCGGGATAACCGATCTTGACCGTGAAATTGGCGAGCTTCTTCTTTGCCTTCAGCTTGGTTTCCGGCTGCATCCAGGTCAGCTTGTCGATCCGGTGACCCAGCGCGGTCAGCACGTTCTGGACCAGCTCCTCCATCGCCGCCTTGGTTTCGGGCGGGAAATATTTGGCGACATAGTCCTTGCCGACCGCTTCGCCCATATTGCCGGTGGTGAAATCGACCGCGCGCTTCCAGCGCTCCTGCATTTCGGGCGTGCCCGACAGGGCGGTGCCGTAAAAGGCGAAACTTTCCTTTGCCACCGCATCGGGCAGCACGTCGGAAAAGCCGTCGAGGCTGCGCACGATCAGCGCGTCGCGGATCACGCCGATCGGCGCGGCGGCGATGATCTTCGCCTCGCCGGTGAAGGCGGTGGGCTGGGCGACGAGCACCGAATCCTCGTGGACCCCGACGCCGTGGATGAAGGTTGCCCAGTCGAATCCCGGTGCCGCCTCCTGAAGCGCGGCGATCGTCATCTTGTTATAGGTCTTCGTCGCGTCGCTGCTGTCGTTCTTGTCCCAGTGGACCGTCGCGATCGACTTTTCGAGGTCATAGATCGCCTGCGCGCGCGCCGCGGCGTTCGTCTCGCCCGCGAGAGTCAGAATATTCTGCAGATGCTGGAGATAGGCCGCCTGCAGCTTCTCGTTCCGCTCGCCCGGCTTCAGGTAGAAGTCGCGATCGGGCATGCCGATCCCGCCCTGGTAGAGCGAATAGATATAGACCTCGGGATTTTTGTCGTCCTGGCCGACATAGCCGCCAAAGAAATGCGACACGCCGTTGCGATCGGCCTCGGCGAGCAGCGCCGCGAGGCCCGCCTTGTCGACGGCGCGGATCTTGTTCAGCCACGGCTCGATCGGTGCGAGGCCCTTCGCCTCGACCGTCCGCGCATCGAGGAACGAGGCATAGGCGCGGCCGATCATGCTGCCGGGGTCGCCTTTCGCGGTCTCCAGGATTTCCTGCGTGCGCTTTTGCGACAGGTCGGCCAGAGCGGTGAACATGCCGTAATTCGACTTGTCGGCCGGGATCGGGGTGTTCTTTGCCCAGGTGCCGTTGGCATAGGCGTAAAAGTCGTTGCCGGGCAGCACGGTGCGGTCCATCCCCGTGGCATCGAAGCCAAAGCTGCCGATTTCGGGTGCGTCGGTCGAAGCGGTCGCAGCCGTTTCCTCCCGGGCTGCGAGCGGCGAGGACGCCACGGAGCCGAGAAGCATGGCGCCAAGCGCCGCCGTCGCCAGCAGGCGCGAATATTTGGTCGGACGAGTCATGAAATTCCCCAGTTCGAATGGATGGCGCTGCCTTCAGGAGGCCGGCGCGATGGGGATAGCTATAATCGGGTGGCCGCGCCGTTCAACCGGCGGGCGTGTCGCTTGTCGATGACTCAAGTCGTTGGTCGCCCCGCGCGCGGCGCTTGCGGCGCCACTTGTCGCCGATGAACCAGCGCCAGCCGAAGGCCGTGACGACATAGAGGACCGACGCCGTCACGACGCCAAGGACGATCAGGCCAAAGGCGGTGATCGACGCGGCGCCGGTCAGCCATTGCATCATGTTGCCGACATCGGTGGTCCGCACCGCGGTGCCGATGGGACGGCCATAGGTCATCGCATCGACGCGAAGGATGAAGCTGCCGATCTCGTACGCGGCGATCCAGACCAGCGGCGTGGTCAGCGGATTGGTGATGAAGGTCGTGAGCGCGGCGACGGGGACATTGGCGCGAAAGGGCAGCGCAAGGATGGCCGCGAACAGGATTTGCGCAAAGGGAATGATGATCCCGACCAGCGCGCCCAAAGCCACCCCGCGCGGCACCGACCGACGCGTGAAGCGCCACAGTTCGGGCCGCAGCACACGGTGGGCAAAGGGCCGGATCCAGCGACTCTTCGCCATATCCTCGCGGCGCGGCAGGTTGCGCGCGACCCATTGCCCGATGCGGCTCATCCGCGTTCTTTCAGAAGCCGCTGCTTGTCGCGCTTCCAGTCGCGTTCCTTGATCGTTTCGCGCTTGTCGTGCGCCTTCTTGCCCTTGGCGAGCGCGAGTTCGACCTTTGCCCGGCCACGGCCATTGAAATAGACCGACAGCGGGACCAGCGTCATCCCCTGCCGCGCGACCGCGGCGTGGAGCTTGTTGATCTCGCGCGCATTGAGCAACAGTTTGCGCGGTCGGCGGGGTTCGTGGTTGAAACGGTTTCCGTGGCTGAATTCGGGAATGTTGGCGTTGACGAGCCACACTTCGCCGCCCGCAACCTCGGCATAGCTTTCGGCGATCGTCCCCTCGCCGAAGCGCAGCGACTTCACCTCGGTTCCCTGCAGCGCGATGCCCGCCTCGAACACCTGTTCGATGCTATAGTCGAAGCGCGCGCGCCGGTTCTCGGCGACGACCTTCTTCTTGTCGAATTCGGCGGCGGACTGCGGACGGGCCATTGCGAAGGTACCTAGAGAACTCCAGCCGCGACCAGCGCGGCGTCGACGGCGGCGCGCGATGCTTCGGACGCCGGAATGATAGGTAGGCGCACGTCGGGCGAAAACCAGTCGTGCACGCGCGACAACGCATATTTGGCGGGTCCGGGCGACGCGTCGGAGAACATCGCCTTGTGCAGAGCGAACAGCCGGTCGTGCAGCGCCAGCGCGCGATCCCACGACCCTGCGGCACAGGCGGCTGCGAAATCGGCGCAGAGCCGCGGTGCGACATTGGCGCTGACCGAGATGCAGCCGGCCCCGCCCATAACCGCATGCGGCAGCCACAAATCGTCATTGCCCGAAAGCTGGCAGAAGTCGCGCCCCGCCCCGGCACGATGGACGGTCACCCGCGCGAGGTCGCCGCTTGCGTCCTTCACCGCAACCACGCTCGGAATCTCGGCGAGCTGGCACATCGTTTCCGCGGCGATATCGGTGACGGTGCGGCCGGGGACGTTGTAGACCACGATCGGAAGGTCGCTTGCGTCGGCGAGCGCACGAAAATGTGCGAGCAGCCCCTCCTGCGTCGGCCGGTTGTAATAAGGCGCGACGATCAGCGCCGCATCGGCGCCCGCGGCTTGCGCGTGGCGCATGTGGCGGATCGCGGTCGCGGTGTCGTTCGAGCCGCATCCGGCGATCACCGGCACGCGCCCCGCCGCGGCCTCGATGCAGCAATCGATCACCTGATAATGTTCGTCGAAACTCAACGTCGGGCTCTCGCCGGTCGTCCCGCACGGCACGAGCGCTTTCGAACCCTCGTTCACCTGCCAGTCGACCAGCCGGGCGAAGGCGGCAGCGTCGAACGCCCCGTCGCGAAACGGCGTCACCAAGGCGGGAATCGAGCCCGAAAACATGTAGCGCTCCTTTACAAATTTCAGCCGGTATCCGATAGAAACGGCCGGCGCGCCGCCTAATGGACGCCTATTCAGCGCGCTGCAAGGAGTTTGCCATTATCATGCCGGGCATGATCCGATTGTCCTCCATTTCCCGTCTCGCCCTTGCTGCCGCCCTGCTGATGCCGGGCATCGCCTCGGCGAGCGAGCTCACTCCCGAACAAATGGCCTGGTACCGCGCCCAGATGGGGCTGGCGACGGCCTCGGCGACGCCGCCCACCGCAACCAACACCGTCGGCGACGCGCTGATCGAATGGCGCCGGCTGACGCAGGACGACAATGCCTCCTTCGATCGGCTGTCGCGCTTCTTGATGGCGAACAAGGGTTGGCCCGACGCGGAAAAGATGCGCGTCCGGGCCGAAAAGGCGATCGCGATCGACAGCTACGACCCGGCGCGGACCCTCGCCTATTTCACGGCCTATCCGCCGAAGACGCCCAGCGGCCAGCTTCGCATGGCCCTGGCCCTCAACGCGTCGGGACGCCGCGACGAAGCCAATGCCGCAGTGCGCCGCGCGTGGGTCGGCGGACCGCTGAGCGAGGACGAGATCAGCCGCGTCCTGTCCTTCTTCCCAGGCGCGCTGACCCTCGCCGACCATGATGCGCGGATGGACAAGCTGCTCTGGTCGAACGACATGGGCGCGGCGGCGCGCCAACTCGGCTTCACCTCACCCGGCAAGCGCGCGATATTTGCCGCCCGGCTTGCCATGCGAAACGGCGCCGTCGACGCCGCGATGCAGGCCGCCGCGGTGGAAGCCGCCAACCCCTCGATCACGCGCACGGACCCCGGCTACATCACCGCGAAGGCAACCTGGCTGCGCAAGTCGGGCCGCGTCGGCGAAGCCCGCGCGCTGCTCGCCGCGCCGCGCCAGTTGGCAAGCGCCCCGCTCGATGCCGAGGAGTGGCTCGAAACGCTGCTGACCAATGCCCGTCTCGCCGACCAGGCGGGCGACAAGCTCACCGCCTATAATATCGCGAGCAAACTCGACGACGCGCTGCCACCGGGCACCGTCGTTCGGGAAACGCCGCTCGGCGTGCGCGACGATTACACCTCGCTCGCCTGGCTCGCGGGCCAGCTCGCGTTCCACGACCTCGGCCGCCCGGCCGAAGCCTCGCGGCTGTTCCGCGCTTATGGCGACGCGGCACGCTCGGCGCAGACGCGGACGAAGGGCTATTATTGGGCCGGGCGCGCGGCGCTCGCGGCCGGCGACCAGCCGACCGCAAACGCCGAATTCGCCGACGCGGCCCAGCATTACGACCAATTCTATGGCCAGCTCTCGCTCGAGCGGCTGCACCGCCAGCAGCCCAAGCCAATCGCCGAACCGACGATCCAGGTGACGGCGGCCGAACGGACGGCCTTCGAGGACGACCGCCTTGTGCGCGCGGCACGGGCGCTCGGCGAAATCGGCGCATGGCGGGAGCAGTCGCTGTTCCTCCGCGCGCTGGCCCAGGAAGCGATGACCCCCGCCGACCACGTCCTCGCGGGGCAGCTTGCCAAGCAGATCGGCCGCCCCGACCTGGGCGTGATGATCGGTCGCAGCGCGCAGGCGAACAGCCTCGACGCCGTCGAGGTATCGGGCTTCCCCACCGTACGCGTCCCCGCGGGGCACGAGAATAACTGGACCTTCATCCACGCGATCAGCCGCCAGGAGAGTCAGTTCGACCGCCAGGCGATCAGCCACGCCGGTGCGCGGGGGATGATGCAGTTGATGCCCGGCACCGCGCGCGAAGTCGCCGGCAAGCTGGGCCTCAGCTACGATTCGTCGGCGCTGACCAGCGACAGCAGCTATAATATGACGCTCGGCTCGACCTATTTCATGCAGATGCTGCGCTATTTCGGCGGCAGCTATCCGCTGGCGGTGGCGGCCTATAACGCCGGGCCCGGCAATGTGAACAAGTGGATTCGGGCGAACGGCGACCCGCGCACGAGCGGGGTCGACATGGTGGACTGGATCGAAGCAATCCCGATCTTCGAAACGAAAAACTACGTCCAGCGGGTGCTCGAAAACGCCGTCGTCTACGATACGCTGCGCGAAGACGACCGACCGCTGCCCGACGCGCCGCTCAGCTT
>CAZSMB010000099.1:0-9593 GCA_964607625.1 uncultured Sphingopyxis sp.
AGGTTGCGCGGCTGGTCGACGTCGGTCCCCTTTGCCACCGCGACGTGATAAGCGAGCAGTTGCACCGGCACCGCATAGACGAGCGGCGCGATCAGCGGGTGGACCTTGGGCATTTCGATCGTCGCCATGCAGCCCTCGCCGGCTTCGGCGATGCCGTCGGCATCGCTGATGAGGACGACCTTGCCGCCGCGCGCCATCACCTCCTGCATGTTGCTGACCGTCTTTTCGAACAGCGGACCGCTGGGCGCGAGGACGATCACCGGCACCGCTTCGTCGATCAGCGCGATCGGGCCGTGCTTCATCTCGCCCGAGGCATAGCCCTCGGCGTGGATATAGGAAATTTCCTTGAGCTTCAGCGCCCCTTCGAGCGCTAGCGGATAATCGGGACCGCGACCGAGATAGAGCACGTCGCGCGCCGGCGCGACAAGATGCGCCATTGCGGCGATGTCCTCGTCATGGCCGAGCGCGGCGTTGAGCGCGGCGGGTGCTTCGATCAGATGCCGGACGATATCGCGCTCGTCCCCGACCGCCAGCTTGCCCTTCTTGAGCGCCAGGTGCGCCGCGAGCGCCGCCAGCACCGCAAGCTGGCACGTAAACGCCTTTGTCGAGGCAACCCCGATCTCTGGCCCGGCATGGGTCGGGAGCAGCAGGTCGGCTTCGCGCGCCATGCTGCTGGTCGGAACATTGACGACAACCGCGATCGTCTGACCCGCGGCCTTGCAGTGACGCAGCGCAGCAAGTGTATCGGCGGTCTCCCCCGACTGCGAGATGAAGAGCGCGAGCCCGCCGGGTTGCAGCACCGGGTCGCGATAGCGGAATTCCGACGCGACATCGATGTCGACGGGAACGCGCGCGAAAGTTTCGAACCAGTATTTGGCGACCATCCCGGCATAGAAGCTGGTACCGCACGCGACGATGGTGATGCGGTCGATGCCGGCCAGGTCGAAATCCATCTGCGGCAGCGCCACCGTCTGTTCGAGCGGACGGATGTAGGAGGAGAGCGTCTGCGCGACCACCGTCGGCTGCTCGAAGATCTCCTTTTGCATGAAGTGGCGATAATTGCCCTTTTCCACCGCCGCGGCCGTGACGCCCGACGTGGTAATCTCACGCGTGGCGGGATTGTTGCCGGCATCGTAGATTTGCGCGCCATCGCGAGTAATGACGACCCAGTCGCCTTCCTCCAGATAGGCGATTTTCTGAGTCAGCGGGGCAAGCGCCAGCGCGTCCGAACCAAGATAGGTCTCCCCGTCCCCATAGCCGACGACGAGCGGCGAGCCGAGCCGCGCGCCGATGAGCAGGTCGGGATGGCTGCGAAAGGCGATCGCCAGCGCGAAAGCGCCGCGCAGTTGCGGCAGCACCGCCTGCACCGCCTCCTGCGGCGACTTGCCCGCCTCTACCTGTTCGGAAACGAGGTGCGCGACGACCTCGGTATCGGTCTCGCTTTCGAATGTGCGGCCGCGCGCGGTCAGCGCCTCGCGCAGCGGCTTGAAATTCTCGATAATTCCGTTGTGGACGAGTGCAACGTCACCCGTCGCATGCGGGTGCGCGTTGCTGGTCGTCGGCGCTCCGTGGGTCGCCCAGCGCGTATGGGCGATGCCGACGGTTCCGGGCGCCGGATTGCCCGCGAGTTCCCTGACCAGATTGTTCAGCTTGCCCTCGGCGCGGCGCCGGATCAACGCGCCGTCCTCGACCGTGCAAACCCCGGCCGAATCATAGCCGCGATACTCCATGCGCCTGAGCCCGTCGACGAGGCGGTCCGCCACCTGGTCCCGGCCGATGATTCCGATAATTCCGCACATGGATCTTGGCTTTCGTTCAGAGCGTGTAGGGGATGCGAATACCCGGCATTGCTGCCGAAAACACCTTGATATTGCGTGTAACGAGGATGCGTCCGCCGATTTGCGCCGTCGCCAGGACGATCGCATCGCACAGCGTCAGCCCCTTGCGCTCGGCGCGCAGCGCCGCCGCCCGGCGTGCAACCGCGTCGCCGACCTCTTCCACCCGGAAGCAGCCGAGAAAGGCCTCGACCGCGCGCAGCGTCCGGGAATCGGCGGCGGCCATGACTTCGGTCCAACTGATCCGGCTTATGCTCTTGCGGCCGGCGCGGCGGATCTCGACCCGCGCAGCATCGATGCCGTTGAGCGCGTCGATCAGGATATCGCTGTCGAACTGCGCGTCGATCATTCGCGCTTGCCCCGCAGGCGGCGCTGGAATTTCAACCCGTCGCCAACATCGTCGCGGTCCTTCCAGAGGCCGAATGCGCGATCGATGGCGTCCACCGACGCCTCGGCGCGATAGGCGGCGACCGCCCGCCGGACGAGCTCGGCGCGCGATACGCCTTGCGCCGCCGCCTCGGCATCGAGCCACTCGACATGATCGTCGGGCAAGTCTGCGAGAAACCGCATGCTATCTTGATATCATATATTGATATCAAATCAAGTCATCTCCGGCGGCAATGTCCGGTCGGCGGCGATCAGAAGCAGCGCGAGAAAGAGGGTCGCGCCCAGGATCGCCACGAAACTGCCCCCCATCTGAAGCGCCCCGAGCTGTGACGGATCGAGGAAATAATAGGCATACCAGCCGTCGACGGCCCCCCGCCCCATCGCATAGACGAAATAGGCGAAGGGAAAGAGCAGCGCGCCGCCCGCGTCGCGCCATACGAGCCGGCGATGCGACCCGACCAGCCAGGCGACGAGGAACGCGACGGGCGACGCGTCATGAAGCGCGTGGTCGGCAATCGCCTGCCACCCCTCGGGCGACCAGATGTGCCGAAGCGCGAGCGAATAAACGAGGCCGACGAGCAGGGCCGCAACGAGTGCGGCGAAGCGGATGCGCGGCGAAGCCAATCTGTGGGCGGGAGCGAGCGCCGCCGCGGTGGCGACGATCGCGACAAAGAGGTTGGTCAGGATCGTGAAAAAGCCGAGGAACCGCCACAACGCCGCGGCAAGCGAGCGCCCCTCCTGCACGAACTGAGCCGTCAGCAGCGCGAATTGCAGCGCGAGGGCGCCCCACGCCACGAGCGCGCTCGCGGAGTAGGCAAGGCGCCCCGCGCGGGTCATTCGGCGCGCTGGAAATTCTTGTCGACGAACATTTGCGCAAAGGCCACCGGGTCGGGCGCCTCGCCGCGCGCCTCCTCGAACCGCGCCTTGCCGTCCAGCCAGATGCGTTCGATCTGCCCGCCGAGGTCGGCGGGGAATTTCATCTGCTCGGCCACGATGTCCTGCCACGCGCCGGTGCCGCCGAAGGTCTGTTGCAGCTGCGGCTCCATCGCGGCGACCGTCGCCTGCCAGTCGGCGTCGAGGTGACCGATCGCATCGAGCACCCACGCGTCGATCAGGATCAGGAAAGGTTTGCCGTCATAGCGATCGCTCATAGTCATGTCTCCCGTTGGAAGGGGGTACCCCAAAGCGAAGACTCAAGCCGGCCGTTCACCCTGCAACATCCCGAAGATCAGCGAATCGCGCACCCCGATGTGGGTCAGCCATTCGCCGCGAAGCCGCCCTTCGCGCTGGAATCCCAGTCGCTCGAGCAGCGCGATCGATCCCGAATTGTCGGGATCGGTGTCGGCGTAGATACGCCTTAGGCCCAGATGTTCAAACCCGAAGTCGATGATTTCCTTGACCGCCTCGCGCGCGATCCCGCGGCCCCAATGCCCGCGCGCGAGGATATAGCCGACTTCCGCGACGCCTTCGCGCCGCTCGATCAGGATCACCCAGCCAAGCGCCGTGTCATCGCCCGCGAGCGTGATCGCCCAGCACAGATGCCCCTCTCCCTCGGCGGCGTTGAAGCGCAGATAATCGCGCGTTTCGTCGAGAGTGGCGTGCGGACCGCTCGACCACCAGGTCATCACCTCGGCGTCGGATAGGACAGGGAAGAGCGCTTCGGCATCGTCGTGCCGCAGCTGGCGCAGCACCAGGCGACCGGTCGCCAGGGTCGGCGCCGCCATGCGCCTATTTCCCCGCCTTCTTCTTGCGCATCGCGTCGTGGAAACGATCGGCCCAGCCCGGCTTGACGAGCTGTTCGCCGCGCACGAGCCGCAGTTCGCCGTCGGCGACGTCGCGCGTCACCGCGCTGCCCGCCCCGACGATCGCGTCGCGCCCGATCCTGACCGGCGCGACAAGCGCGCTGTTCGATCCGATGAAGGCGTTTTCCCCGATCTCGGTGCGATATTTGAAATAGCCGTCGTAATTGCAGGTGATCGTGCCGGCGCCGATATTGGCGTTCGCCCCGACGCTGACGTCGCCGAGATAGCTCAGGTGATTGGCCTTGGCCCCCTTGCCGAGTTCGGCCTTCTTGGTCTCGACGAAATTGCCGATCTTCGCCTTTTCGCCGAGGATCGTGCCGGGGCGGAGGCGCGCGAACGGGCCGACTTCGCACCCCGTCGCAATCGTTGCACCCTCGATATGGCTATGCGCCTTGATGATGACATTGTCGGCGATTTTCACCTCGGGGCCGAAGACGACATTGGGCTCGATCGTCACGTCGCGGCCGAGCTCGGTATCCCAGGAAAACCAGACGGTTTCGGGTGCGCGCAGCGAGGCGCCGCCCGCCATCGCCTCCTCGCGCCTGAACGCCTGCCACTGCGCCTCGGCGGCAGCGAGTTCGGCGCGGCTGTTGATCCCGGCAACGTCGGCCGGGTCCGTCCTCGCAACCGCACAATGCCGCCCGTCGGCGTTGGCGATGTTGACGATGTCGACGAGGTAATATTCCTTCGCCGCGTTGTCGTCGGTGACGCGTGCGAGCAATGCGAACAGGTCGCGCGCCTTCGCCGCCATCAGCCCCGAATTGCACAGCCGTACCGCGCGCTCGGCGTCGGTCGCGTCCTTGTGCTCGACCATCTTTACCACGCGGTCGCCTTCGGTGATGACACGGCCATATTGCAGCGGGTCGGCGGGCTCGAACGCGAGAACGACGACCGCCGGCGCGTCGGGTGCGTTGAGCCGGTCGATCATCGCACGCATGGTCGCCGACGGCACGAACGGCACGTCGCCATAGAGAATCAGAACGTCGCCGTCGAAACCCGACAACGCCGATTCGGCCTGTTGCACGGCATGGCCGGTGCCGAGCTGCGGCTCCTGCACCGCAAGCGCGGCGGTCCCGTTCAACGCCGCTTCGAGCTGGTCGGCCCGGTCGCCGACGACGACCACCTTTTTCGTCGGCGACAGTTCGTCGACGCTCGCCATCAGGTGCATCAGCATCGGACGCCCGGCGATCGGGTGCAGCACCTTGTGCAGGTCGGACTTCATGCGGGTGCCCTTGCCCGCGGCGAGGATGACGGCGGCGATCGCGTTGCTCATGCGCGTTGCCATGCCAGCAAATCCTTGCGGATTCCATAGCGACGCGGCATGTCGCCCGCGATGCACGATTTTCCCTTCGCCATCGTCGGCTTCGACCTCGACGGCACGCTCTCCGACACCGCCGGCGACATTACGGCCGCGCTGAACCATGCGCTCGGGCTGGCAGGGCGCCCGCCGCTTGGCGTCGAGGAGGTGCGGCCGATGACCGGGCTGGGCAGCGCGCACCTGCTCGACCGCGCGCTGGCCGCCACGGGCGGCGCGCCTGCCGATCAGGCGCATCTCTATGACGAACTGCTCCGCTATTACGAGGCGCATATCGCGGTGCACAGCCGCCCCTTCCCCGGCGTGATCGAAGCGCTCGACCGGCTCGCGGCGCTCGGCGTGAAGACCGCCGTGATGACCAACAAGCTCGAGCGCCTGGCGCGGATCCTGCTGGCCGAAATCGGACTGGCCGACCGCATGGCGGCGATCATCGGCGGCGACACGCTTGGCCCCGGCAAGGCCAAGCCCTCCCCCGCGCCGATTCTCGCGATGATCGAGGCGTGCGGCGGCGGGCGCGCCGCCTTCGTCGGCGACAGCATCTATGACGTCATGGCGGCGCGCGGTGCCGATACCGTCAGCGTCGAGGTGCGCTTCCCCGCGGTTCACGCCCCCGCTCAGCCGCTGGGCGCCGACCATGTTATCGGCGACTATGCCGAGCTGGTGCCGCTGCTCGCCGGATTGTGACCCTTGCGCCATTTGGTCCACAAATGGCGCGCGAGCATCGCCGGCGGCATGCGCAGCCAGTGCGAGCGGATGTAGAACGCCTGCTGGAGCAGGAAATCGCTCGGCCGCCCCCAATCGTCGCGCGCGAGCAGGCGGCGGCGGAACCAGCCGTCGGTCGTGTCGTGGCTATCCCATCCCGAGGGCAGCACCGTGCCATAGAGGTCGCGGGCGAGCCGCGCCGCACGGCGTACTTCGCTGCGCAGCCCATGCTGGTCGGCGCGCCCATCGAGCTTGCCCCAGAATCCCGGATCGGCGGCGGCGAAATCGCCGACGAGGCGATGATAGTCCCACAGGTTGCGCAGCCCCCCCTGTAGATCGCCATCGGCGAGCAGGTGCGCGGCGCAGTGGCAGACCATGTCGGTCGGGCACAGCACCGCAAATCCGTCCGCAGTCGTCACCGCATCGGCGAGCATCGCGAGCGGATCGGGCGTCTTGCGGTGCGTGCGCGGCAGGATCGTGTGGTGAACGTCGATCATGCGGTCGCGCGCCTTGTGGATAAGCGGCGGCAGCTCGTGCATATGCTCGCGATAATAGGCGTCGTCATAGGGGTCGGACTTCACCCACTCCCACCCCGCCTTGAGCAGCGCATTTTCGGCGCGCGCCAGATCCTGCCAGCCGACGAGAATGTCGAGATCGCCGATCTGCCGTCCCGCCGCGCAAGAGAGGCCTGCGGCGGCATAGGCGGTGCCTTTCAGCAGCACGAATTCGATCCGTTCGGGCGCGAGCGCGCGGCGCGCCATCTCGGCCTCCCACAGCGCCTGCTTCGTCGCCACCACAGCGGCGCGGCGCTGGTCGGCGAGCAAGGGGGCGACCGGCCCGGGAAGCGCCGCGTCGGCCAGCCGATGCGCGAGCGTCGCCAGCATCGCCTCCGCGCGTGCCACACCGATCACCCCGTCCCAGTCGCGCGGGATCAGCCCGGCCGGATCGCGGCGTCCGGCAAACAGCTCGGCCAAGACCTGCATCGCGCTCACCGCACCGCCTCCGCCCACAAGTCTTCCACCAGGGCCATGCCGCTCGCGCTGTCGGGATAGGCAATGGCGAACGCCGGCACCTCGCGCACCAGCCGCGTCAGCGCGTCGAAGCCCGCCTCGCCGAGCGCGATATAGTTCGTCGAAGCCTCGGTCAGCCGCACGAACGCCTCGCCCGCGCCCATCGGTTCGATCGCCACGTCGCCGCCGAAGCGCGGGAAAAGGAGCAAGGCGGGCCGTGCGGGCTCGTGCATCGCCTCGATCGCGTTCGCGCGCGGGACCAGGTGGCGGATGTCGCCCTTGGGCGTGCCCGCGAGCAAAGGCCCGAGCCGCTCCGGTTCGACCCGCCCGGCCAGTTCGGCAATCGCCTGGTTTTTCAGGCTCACCGCGCGCGGAAAGGCGAAAGCGTCGCCGCTGTCGGGCGCGATCAGCGTGAATTCATCGCCCATAAGGCGCCAGTCGCCTTCGCCGAGCAGCGCCGCGAGGGTCGATTTTCCCGATCCCGAGGCCCCCGACATGATCACCGCGCGTCCATCCCGCGCGACCGCGCTCGCATGCAGCAGCAGGTGGCGGCGCCAGCCGAGCGCGACCTGCAAATTCATTCCCATTTCGGCCGCAAGCAGACCCATCGAAAGCGGCAGCGGCAATGCGTCGGGAACGACATAGTCGCCGCCGATATGCACCGACGGGCGGAGCCAGCGTCGCCACGGCCGTGCCGCGAACAACCGCACCGTCGCATCGGCGGGGCGAGCGGAGTCGTCCGGATATGCAGCATAAAGCCGGTCGAGCGCCGCGACCGGCGCTGCCCAATCGCTGCCGACACGAAATTGCACCGGACCGACCGCGATGCGCGCGCTGTGCCTCACGCCGGGGCGACCAGTCCGAGCGCGGCGAGTTCGTGCAGCCGTTCGGCGACGATGGCGCCGACATCGCCCTCGGCCTCGACCTCGAATTCGGCGGCAAGCCGCGCGGCGAGGGTCGCTGCGTCGCATGGTTCGTCGCCCATCGCCGCCAATATTTCGGGCATCGGCGAAACGACGAGGTGCGTCTGGACCGACCGGCGGTCGAAGATCGCGGTCAGATCGCCCAACGGCTCGACGCGCAGCGCCTCCGGCGGCGCGGCGCGGTAGCGCGGCTCAATCATAGTCTTCGGCGGCTTTGATCAGCTTTGCGAGGATCGCCATCAGCGTCCGGCGTTCGGCGGCGCTGATATGCGATTCGAGCCGTTCCTCGGTCGCGAGCGCGGCGGGACCGATCGCATCGTAGAGCGAGCGCCCGGTCGCGGTGAGCGCCAGATGGTGCGAGCGCCCATCGGCCTCGTGCGCCAGCCGCGCGATAAGCTGGCGGTCGGCGAGCGCCTTTGCCGCCCGGTTCACCGTCACCTTGTCCATCCGCGTCGCGGCGACGAGTTCGCGCTGCGTCTTGGGCCGGCCTTCGCCGAGCACCGCCATCAGCCGCCATTCGGGGATCTTGAGCCCGAACCGGCTTTGATATTCTTCGGCAATCCTCTCCGACAGCGCGTTCGACGCGATCGACAGGCGATAGGGCAGGAACTGGTCGAGGTTCAGCGTCTTGGCAGCCATATCGCACATCCTATCGCGGCAAGGGTTCCCCGCAAGCCCCGAATCCGCGCGATATCGGTCCCGCCCCGCCATTCGCCGCGGCGCGCGTCAGCCCAGCGCCTTCCTGAGCAGCTCGTTCACGACCTGAGGATTGGCCTTGCCCTGCATCGCCTTCATCGTCTGGCCGACGAAGAAGCCGAACAAGGCTTCCTTGCCGGCGCGATACTGTTCGAGCTGGTTCGGGTTGTTCGCCAGCACATCGGCGATCACCGCCTCGATCGCGCCGGTATCGCTCGTCTGCTTCAGCCCCTTGTCCTCGACGATCTTCGCGGGGGCATCGCCGGTTTCGAGCATGATCTCGAACACCTGCTTCGCGATGCTTCCCGAAATCGTGCCGTCGGCGACGAGGCCGAGCAGTTCGCCCGCCTGCGCCGGGGTCACCGGGCAGTCGCCGATGTCCTTGCCGAGCCGGTTCAGCGCGCCGAACAGCTCGCTCGTCACCCAGTTCGCCGCCGCCTTGGGCTCGGCGCCGGTTTCGAGCAGCGCGTCGAACCAGCGCGCATTTTCGACCTCGGCGGTGAGCACGTCGGCGTTATAGGCCGAAATGCCCAGCCCCAGGTAACGCGCACGCTTGGCATCGGGCAGTTCGGGCAAGGACTCGCGGCACTCGGCCAAAAACGCATCGTCGAGCTCGAGCGGCAACAGGTCGGGATCAGGGAAATAGCGATAGTCGTGCGCGTCTTCCTTCGACCGCATCGTGCGCGTGGTGCCGGTGTCGGGGTTGAAGAGGCGGGTTTCCTGGTCGACCGTGCCGCCGGCCTCCAGCACCTCGACCTGGCGCTTCGCCTCATACTCGATCGTCTGCATGACGAAGCGCACCGAGTTGACGTTCTTCGTCTCGGTGCGCGTGCCAAAGGGGTCGCCGGGCTTGCGCACGCTGACGTTGACGTCGGCGCGCATCGAGCCTTCTTCCATATTGCCGTCGCACGAGCCGACATAGC
>CAZSMB010000100.1:0-1091 GCA_964607625.1 uncultured Sphingopyxis sp.
AGGTCCATCGCGTCGAGGATCGGATCGAGTTGATCTTCGGCGCTGACCCCGACGATCGTCGAGGCAACGAAATCATGTTGTTTCGACCAGGCGGTCGCCATCGTCACCGGATGCAGCCCCGCCTCTTCGGCAATCGCCAGATAGCGTTCGGTCGCGGCCAGGCTCTTGTCGTTGACGAAGCGGCGCCCCATCGCCGCCTGTCGACCCTCCATCGCCAGATAGCGCGAGAAGCGGGCGCCTTCCGGTTTGGCCCCGCCCTGATATTTCCCCGACAGCACGCCGCCGGCGAGCGGCGAATAGGGGATCAGGCTGACGCCTTCCTGGCGGCATATCTGCGCCAGCTCGTCCTCGAAGCGACGGTTGTTGAGGCTGAAATTATTCTGGATCGTGTGGTAGCGTGCAATGCCCAGCTTTTCCGACGCTGCGAGCGATTTCATAAGCCCCCAGCTTGTTTCGTTCGAGCAGCCGAGGATTCGCACCTTGCCCTCGCGCACCAACTCGTCGAGTGCGTCCATCATCTCGTCATAGGGCGCGTCATGGTCGGGCCAGTGCGTCTGATAGAGATCGACATAGTCGGTCTGGAGCCGGGTCAGACTGCCTTCGATCGCGGCGCGGATGTGGTGACGGTCGAGCGCCGTGGTTCCGCCGCGGCACGGCGACTTGAACCAGACGTGGCTCGGGCCCGACACCTTGGTGGCCAGGATGATCGCGTCGCGGTTCTTGGTCTTCAGCCAGCGCCCGACGATCTCTTCGGTTCGTCCGACCCACTTGGCGTCGGGCGGGACCGGATAGCCTTCCGCGGTATCGTAGAAATTGATCCCCGCCTCGAAACAGCGATCGAGAACCCGGAAAGCGGCCGCTTCGTCGGTCTGGCTGCCAAAGGTCATCGTTCCCATGCAGATGTCGGACACATGGATGGCGCTCTGGCCGAGGCGGCGGCTTTTCATGGGCTCTCTTCTCCGGTCGCTTGTGGGCGGGAGCCCGTCCATAGGTTGCAAGGCGCAACCTTGCAATCGAGCAAAGGGTCAGAGCAGCAGTGCCAGCGAGCCGACGAGCAGCGCGGCCATCGTCCAGTTGAACGCACGCAGCCG
>CAZSMB010000100.1:1191-9559 GCA_964607625.1 uncultured Sphingopyxis sp.
GTTTCGGGGGGCGCCGCGTTCGCGATCTTCCACGCGAGCCAGAGCAGATAGGCGATACTCACGGCCTTCAGGATCGTGCCGAGCGCCGGGAAGAGATCGAAAAGCCCCATCAGCCCGACACCGACCAACAGAATCATCAGCATGAAGCCAAGTCCGACGCCAAGCGCGTGCGGTACGGTCCGGCGCAGGCCGAAATTGGCGCCGGACGCCATCAGCATCATATTGTTCGGCCCTGGGGTGATCGACGAGACAAAGGCGAAAGCCGAAAGGGCGAGGAGAGCGGCCTGGTTCATAAAACGCAATATAATGGCGATTTGAACGCAACGGATTGCAAAGATAGCGGTCAATGCTCTATAATTTGCAATTAATGAGCAATATGGACGCAATTGACCGCAATATATTGCGGGAATTGTCGCGCGACGGGCGCGTACCCAATATCGAACTCGCCGATCGCGTGGGCCTGTCGCCCTCGGCCTGTCTGCGCCGCGTGCAGGAGCTGGAGCGCCGGGGGGTCATCAAGGGCTATCGCGCGGTACTCGATCCGGCGAAGCTGGGGCTCGGCTTCATCGCCTATGTCACCGTCGGTCTGTCGTCGCATACCAAAGCGTCGCAGGCAGGGTTCGAGGCGGCGATGGCCGAGGCGCCCGAGGTGCGCGAATGCCACAATATCACCGGCACGATCGAATATTTGCTGCGCGTCGAGACCGAAAATCTGGTCACCTACAAGCATTTCCATACCGAAGTGCTCGGCGTTCTGCCGCAGGTTCACTCGATCACCACCTATGTGCTGATGGATTCGCCGAAGGATGAGCGGGCGTAAGCGACAGCCGCCTCCTCTGAAGAGGAGGGGCTTTGCGCCTTGAACCGCCGCCCCACCCACCGCATATCGGTTTCATGCCGAAACTTTCCTTCCTCGACCTCGTGCCCGTAACCGACACCGGCACGATCGCCCAGTCGCTTGCCAATGCTGCGGAACTCGCGGTGCACGCCGAAGCTCTGGGCTATCATCGATATTGGGTGGCCGAACATCACGGCATGACGGGCATCGCAAGCGCGGCGACCGCGGTGGTGCTCGCGCATATCGGCCACGCCACGAAGAGCATTCGTATCGGCGCGGGCGGGATCATGCTGCCCAATCATGCGCCGATGGTGATCGCCGAACAGTTCGGGACGCTTGAAGCCCTGTTTCCGGGGCGCGTCGACCTGGGGCTTGGCCGCGCGCCGGGGTCGGATCAGCGCGTCGCGCAGGCGCTGCGGCGCACGCTGGCTAGCGACGAGCGACAATTCCCGCAGGATGTCGTCGAATTGCAGGCTTTCCTTGCCGGCGACGAGCGGCTCGGCATTCGCGCGGTGCCGGGGGCGGGCACGCATGTGCCGCTGTGGATTCTGGGGTCGAGCCTGTTCGGCGCACAGCTCGCGGCCGCGCTCGGGCTCCCCTATGCGTTCGCCAGCCATTTCGCGCCCGACGCGCTCGACGAGGCGCTCGACATCTATCGCCGCCAGTTCAAGCCTTCGGAACAGCTGTCGGAACCCTATGCGGCGGCGGCCTTCAACGTTTTTGCGGCCGACACGCGCGAGGAGGCCGAACTTCTGGCGTCGTCGCAGCAACAGGCGTTCGTTGCCCTGCGCACCGGAAATCCGGGCAAGATGAAGCCGCCGCTTGCGGGCTATAAGGACAGTTTGCCGCCGAATGCCCGCGCAATACTCGACCACGTTCTTCAATGCTCGGCGATCGGCACGGCCGAGGACGTCCGCCAGGGACTTAAGGAATTCGGCGAACGCACCGGGGTCGACGAGGTGATCGTCGCCTCGTCGATGTATGACCCCGCGGCTCGCAAGCATTCGCTTACGCTCGCGATGGAGGCGGCGTCTTCGCTTTAGGAACTCGGGCTACGCCGGCGGGTCCTTCGGTTCGGGACGAAAACTGAGGCTGGCGAGACGCCACGCGTGCTCGGGGGGCATCAGGTCTTCGGCCTTGGGGACCGGATCGGGGGAGGGGCAATCCACCTCCGCCGCGATGTAGCGCCCGGTTTCGCGTAGCCGCACACTCACATCGCCATAGCGGTCCTTGAGCGTCTCTATCAGCCTTTCCGCATCTTCAGAGATTGCGTTCGAGGCCAGCTTTCGCGGGGTGCCGTCGGCCAGTTCTGCGGTTGCCTGACGCAGTGCGCCGACCGCGTCCTTTACGATCGACGCGGCGATAAACAGCGCAGCGGTCGAATCGGCCCACCACCAACCCAGTCCGATTCCCAGGATTCCGGCGATACCGGCGAGCCCCGTCTGCCAGTCGGCCTTTTGCATCAACGCGTCGGTATGAAGCACCTTGTCCTTGATGCGTTCGGCCACGGGCTGCTTGATCCGACCGAGAATGATCGGCGGCACGACGGAATAGAAGAGCGCGCCGATCATCAGCCAGCCGAGCCATATCGTATGGCCGAACAGCGTGACGCCGCCGACCGTCGGATGCTCCTGCCGCAACAGGGTGGTCGCGCTTTCATAGATCAGGAACGCTCCGACCGAGAGCAGCGCGGTTGCGGCGATCAGGAAGGCCAGGCTGTTGCCGCGGCGATAGCCGAACGGAAAGCGGCGGTTGGGTTGGCGCCGTTCCCAGCGCACCGCGAGCAGGAAGACGACCGCGGGAACCAGGCTCAACACATCCTCGATGACCGCCGATTTCATCGCCTGGCTGGCCCCCATGGTAAGCCACATGAGGAGGACGACCCCCGCCATCCAGAACAAGGTCCACCACTCGAGCCGTTCGCCGTGGCGCACATCGTCGGCGATCACGTCGGGGATGCCGCCATGCAGGCTCATTGGGCCGACCCGGCGACGAGGCGGTCGGTCGCGAGCACCAGCGCATTCTCGCCGTTGCGCCGGGCGATGCGCAGCACGGGATGCCGGCCGTCGCTCGGCTCGGTCCGGCCGACCGCCTTCGACAGCGCGATGTCGGTTTTCCAGGGCGATGCCTTGGCGAAATGGCCGACGACGGCATCGATCCGCCCGTCCTCCAGTCCGCGCAGCGCATGTTCGCCATGCGTTTCGACTTTGGCGATCCGCGCACCATGGACGCGAGCATAGTCGGCAAGCAGGGTAAGCGCCGGGGCAGCATCGGGCGTGTCGGGCATCACGGCCACCCGCATTCGCCCGCTCGCCTCGATCCGGTCGGTGGTCCCCGCGGCATCGCGCGGCATCGTGTCGCATGCCGCAAGCGCGAGCGGGAGGATAAGGAAGGGCAGCAGGCGGAGCATCGCGGGTGATACGCCGTCGCCCCGGCTTGGTTGCATGGGTCGCCGTGTTGACGCGGCTTCGGCAGCGGCAGTATAGGAGCGGCCCAATCATGGGCGGCCCGGATGGGGTCGCCTTTTTGCTTTATCTGTTCACGAAAGGTGCAAGCCATGTCGATCACGCCGCTGATGCCCGTCTATCCCCGGTGCGGTGTGCGTCCGGTGCGCGGCGAGGGAGCCTATCTGATCGGCGAACGCGGTGAACGCTACCTGGACTTCGCGAGCGGGATCGCGGTGAACCTCCTCGGCCACGGGCATCCGCACCTGACGCAGGCGATCCAGGAGCAGGCGGCGACGCTGATGCACGTATCCAACCTTTATGGCAGCCCGCAGGGCGAAGCCTTTGCGGCGCGGCTCGTAAACAACACATTCGCCGATACGGTTTTCTTCACCAATTCGGGCGCCGAAGCGGTGGAGTGCGCGATCAAGACCGCGCGGGCCTATCATTCGAGCGCGGGTAATCCCGAAAAGCATAACCTGATCACGTTCAACAATGCGTTTCACGGCCGCACGCTCGGGACGATTTCGGCGACGAACCAGGAAAAGCTGCGCAAAGGTTTCGACCCGCTGCTACCCGGTTTCGCTTATGCGCCGTTCGACGACATCAATGCCGCGCTGGACCTGGTCGACGACAATACTGCGGGCTTCCTTGTCGAGCCGATTCAGGGCGAAGGCGGGGTCCGCCCCGCGTCGCAGCCCTTTCTTCAGGCGCTGCGCGATATCTGCAACGAGCGCGACATGATGCTGGTATTCGACGAGGTACAGTGCGGCGTCGCGCGCACGGGCACGCTCTATGCGTATGAGCAATACGGCATCGCGCCCGATATCATGGCCACGGCAAAGGGTATCGGCGGCGGATTTCCACTCGGCGCCTGCCTTGCGACCGAAAAGGCGGCGCGCGGCATGGTGATCGGCACCCACGGGTCGACCTATGGCGGCAATCCGCTCGCGATGGCGGCCGGCCAGGCCGTTTTCGACGTCGTTCTGGAAGAGGGGTTCCTCGAACAGGTCAAGGCGACCGGCGACCGGCTGCGCGGCGCGCTCGAGCAGCTTATCCCGAACCATGACGACCTGTTCGACAGCGTCCGTGGCATGGGGTTGATGCTCGGGATCAAGATGAAATCCGAAAGCCGTCCCTTCGTTGCCCATCTGCGCGACAATCACGGCTTGCTGACGGTCGCCGCGGGGGACAATGTCGTGCGTATCCTGCCGCCGCTCAACATCGAACAGAGCCACATCGACGAGTGCATCGAGAAATTGTCGGCGGGGGCGGCGAGCTATACGCCGCCGGAAGGCTGATGCGGCACTTCCTGAACCTGTCCGACGCGGGCGGCGATGCCGTCGCCGCGATGCTGTCCGATGCCGTCGACCGCAAGGCCGCGCGCGCCGGCTGGCCAAAGGGGCGTGTCGATGCCGACGCGCCGCTCGCCGGACACGTCCTCGCGATGATCTTCGAGAAGAATTCGACGCGTACGCGCGCTTCGTTCGACATGGCGATGCGCCAGCTCGGCGGCAGCGCGATGATCATGGAGGCGGGGTCGATGCAGCTCGGCCGCGGCGAAACGATCGCCGACACCGCACGTGTCCTGTCGCGCTATGTCGACGCGATCATGATCCGTAGCGACGATCACGCAAAGATCGAGGAACTTGCGGCGCATGCCAGCGTACCGGTGATCAACGGCCTGACCGACCTGTCGCATCCGTGCCAGATCGTTGCCGACCTGCTGACCCTGGTTGAAAATGGCAAGGCGTTGCCGGGACTGGAACTCGCGTGGCTCGGCGACGGGAACAATGTGCTCGCTTCGTTGATCGAGGCGGCGGGGCTGTTCGGCTTCAATATCCGCGCCGGCGTGCCGCAGGGTTATGAGCCGGAGGCGGCTTTCGTCGAGGCGGCGCGCGCGAAGGGGGCGCGGATCGATATCGTCCGCGACGCGCGCGTGGCGGCCGCCGGGGCCGATGTCGTCGTCACCGACACCTGGGTGTCGATGGGGCAGGACCACGCCCACAACAAGCTCGCGGCAATGGCACCCTATCAGGTCGACGAAGCACTGATGGGCGAAGCGAAGGACGGCGCGCTCTTTCTCCACTGCCTGCCTGCACATCGCGGCGAAGAAGCGGTCGACGCCGTGATCGACGGCAACCAGTCGCGCGTGTGGGACGAGGCGGAAAATCGCGTCCATGCGCAGAAGTCGGTTTTGCTCTGGGCCCTGGAAAAGCTGTGAGCGAGACGAGCGAAACCTGGTTCGACCAGCCATTGCTGTTCACGATCGCCGGCCGTCATGTTCGCGGACGACTCGTGCGGCTGGGTCCGGTGCTCAACAGGATCATGGCCGCGCACAGCTATCCGCCGGCGGCAGAGAAGCTGCTCGCGGAGGCGCTCGCGCTCACGGTCCTGCTCGGATCGACGCTCAAGGACGCCGGAAGCCAGTTGACGCTGCAGGCGCAGACCGGCGGCGGGCCGGTCGAATTGCTCGTTTGCGACTATAAGGATGGCGAGCTGCGCGGCTATCTGAAGTTCGATGCGGAGCGGCTTGCCGAAGTCGGCAGCGACCCTACGCTCTTCGCGTTGTTCGGCGAAGGGTTCCTGGCCATTACGTTCGACCAGTCCGCGAGCGGCGAGCGCTATCAGGGAATCGTTCCTCTGGAAGGCGCGTCGATCGGCGATGCCGCCGAACATTATTTCGAGCAATCGGAGCAGATACCCAGCCTCGTCCGCTTGTCGTCGCGGCACGATGCCGAAGCCGGATGCCTTGCCGGTGGACTGTTGCTCCAGCACCTGCCCGAGGGCGAGGTCGGTCACGACCGCTTGCACGTGCGGCACGACCATCCCGAATGGGAACATGCGCGCACGATCGCGGAAACGCTGAAACCAGAGGAAATTACCGACCCCGCGACGTCGCTCGAAACGCTGGCCTGGCGCCTTTTCCATGAGGAGGAGGTGCGGATCGAAGCGGGCGAGCGGGTGTCGCGAGGATGCCGGTGCAGCGTCGATTATTTTGCGGGCGTGCTGGCCAAATTCCCCGAAAGCGAACGCCGCGACATGGCGGACGAATCCGGCTTGATCCAGGTCGATTGCGCCTTTTGCTCGCGGATTTTCCCGATCCCGCTCGACGAAATTTCCGTCCCCACCTGACACATTTTTTGTCGCCGGGTATCGGCGAGTCGAGGCGTTTCGGGGTCAAGCGGTTGAAAAGAGGCGGGGGCATTGCTATTTGCGCGATGCGGGGTCGCATTTTTGCCCAAGGGCATCAATGGACAGGAAAACATGGCGATCGTCTCTCCCAGATATCGAGTCCTCCTGACAGCGGGGGCGCTGATCGGCGTCGGAATCGCCGCCGCGCCTGCACAGGCGCCGTCGCTTGCGATGCTCGACCGCCTCGAAAAGGGGCGTTGGGATTTGACCGAACGCGGTGCGGACAAGCCGCTTCAGACGATGTGCCTTGGCGATGCGCGGCGAATGATCCAGATATTCCATCCGCGCGGCGGCTGCTCGCGCTATGTGATCGAAGATACGCCGACGTCGGTGACCGTGCACTATACCTGCCCCGGCGCCGGGCACGGCCGCACGACGATCCGGTCGGAAACCAACCGGCTGGTCCAGATCGATACCCAGGGGATCGCGGAAGGAAAGCCCTTCTCGCAAGCCATCGAGGCGCGTCGGGTCGGCACCTGCGGCTGAGCGCCCGGGGGTAACGCGAAATTAACCATCGCTCTCTATAGGGGGAGCACGACGCACCGATGTGTGTCCTTCTCCCTAACGGCTTTCATGCCAAACTGGGCCGTGTGGCAGACGCCGTACGGCCCGTTTCTTGTGCGCCGCAGCGACGACCCTTGCGCGGCGTCACCGTCGGGCGTATCGGGCCCGCATGCAAAGCATGAACGGAAAGACGATGATCGTCCTCTTGTCGGGCGGGCTCGACTCGATGGTTTGCGCCGGCCTTGCGCGAGAGGCGCGCGCGCGCCTCGTGGCGTTGACGATCGATTACAACCAACGGCACCGCGTCGAACTCGACTCCGCGGCGCGCATTGCCGATGCGGTCGGCGCCGCCGAGCATATCGTCCTCCCGCTCGATTTGCGCCGCTTCGGCGGCTCGGCGCTGACCGACGACATTGCGGTGCCCAAGGGCGGGGTCGGCGACGACGTCCCGGTCACCTATGTCCCGGCGCGCAACCTGATCTTCCTGTCGCTGACGCTCGGGCTGGCCGAGGCGCGGCGCGCGCAGGATATCGTCATCGGAGTGAATGCGCTCGACTATTCGGGCTATCCCGATTGCCGCCCCGAATTCATCGCCGGGTTCGAGGCGCTGGCCCGGCTCGCCACGCGCGACGGCGACAAGGGCGTGGATTTCAGGATCCACGCTCCGCTCCAGCATATGACCAAGGCCGACATAGCGGCCGAAGCCGCGCGGCTCGGGATGGACGCGGGCATGAGCTGGTCGTGTTACGATCCGACGCCAGAGGGTCTGCATTGCGGCGAATGCGACAGTTGCCGGTTGCGCCACAAGGGCTTCGTCGATGCGGGACTCGCCGACCCGACACGTTACGCCGTCGCGGTCTGATCCGATGACCTACGCGGTCAAGGAGATATTCCTTACCTTGCAGGGTGAAGGCGTGCAGGCAGGCCGCCGGGCGGTTTTCTGCCGCTTTTCCGGCTGCAACTTATGGTCCGGGCGCGAACAGGATCGCGCGAAGGCCGTCTGCAGATTTTGCGACACCGATTTCGTCGGCACCGACGGGACGCTTGGCGGGAAATATGTCGGCGCTGCCGCGCTGGTGCGGGTGATCGCGGCAAGCTGGGGGGAAGGCGAGGGCGACCGCTTCGTCGTCCTGACCGGCGGCGAGCCGATGCTCCAGGTCGACGATGCGCTGATCGATGCACTGCACGGGGCCGGATTCACGATAGCGATCGAAACGAACGGCACCCATGCGGTGCCGCGCAGCATCGACTGGATATGCGTCAGCCCCAAGGCGGGAAGCGATCTCGTTCAGGCGAGCGGCGACGAGCTGAAGCTTGTCTGGCCGCAATCCGGAAGCGATCTCGATCGGCTTGCTTCACTCGATTTCGCGCACCGGCTGATCCAGCC
>CAZSMB010000101.1:0-8118 GCA_964607625.1 uncultured Sphingopyxis sp.
CCAATCGGCGGCGGTCAGGCCCGAAAAGAGGCTGTCGGGGCCCTGAAGCGCGGAAAGTGTCGCGTGATCCATAAGCCCCTGTGCCCCTGTCCCCGGCCGCTCGCGTCAGACGAGCCGGCTCTGCTTCACCGCCGCTTCGACGAACCCCTTGAACAGCGGATGCGGATCGAACGGTTTCGACTTCAATTCGGGATGGAACTGCACCCCGATGAACCAGGGATGGTCGGGCCGCTCGACGATTTCGGGCAGCATGCCATCGGGCGACAGTCCTGAAAAGGCCAGGCCGCCCTTTTCGAGCCGGTCGCGATAGGCGCCGTTGACCTCATAGCGGTGGCGGTGACGTTCGCTGATGTCGTTCGCCCCGTAAATGCTCGCGACGTGGCTGTTCGGCGACAGTTTCGCTTCATAGGCGCCAAGCCGCATCGTCCCGCCAAGATCGGTGTCGGCGCCGCGCTTTTGCAGCCCCTCTTCGCTCATCCATTCGGTGATCAGGCCGACGACGGGCTCGTCGGTCGGACCGAACTCGGTGCTCGAGGCCGCGGCGATCCCGCTCGTGTTGCGCGCCGCCTCGATGCACGCCATCTGCATGCCCAGGCAGATGCCGAAGAAAGGCACGCCGCGTTCGCGCGCGAATCGGACGCTCGCGATCTTCCCTTCCGATCCGCGCTCGCCGAACCCGCCGGGCACCAGAATGCCGTGCATCGGTTCGAGCTTCGCGGCCAGGTCTTCCTCGCCCGCCTCGAACATCTCGGCGTCGAGCCAGCGGATATTGACCTTGACCCGGTTCGCCATGCCGCCGTGGACAAGCGCCTCGTTGAGCGACTTGTAGGCGTCGGGCAGCGAGACATATTTGCCGACCACCCCGATCGTCACCTCGCCCTCCGGGTGCCGCTTGCGGTCCATGATGTCGTACCAGCGCGTCAGGTCGGGGTCGGGCGCGTCGGGAATGCCGAACGCGCGCAGCACTTCGCTGTCCAGTCCCTCGCCATGATATTGCACCGGTACCGAATAGATGCTGTCGGCGTCGAGCGCCGGGATCACCGCCTCTTTGCGCACGTTGCAGAATTGCGCGATCTTCGCACGCTCGCTGTCGGGCAGCGGCTTTTCGCAGCGGCAAAGCAGGATATCGGGCTGGACGCCCAGCGACGCGAGCTCGCGCACGCTATGCTGCGTCGGCTTGGTCTTCAATTCGCCCGCCGCAGCGATATAGGGAACCAGCGTGACGTGGACCGACACCGAATTTTCGCGGCCGATCTCGTTCCTCAACTGGCGGATCGCCTCGATGAAGGGCAGCGATTCGATGTCGCCGACCGTCCCGCCGATCTCGCACAGCACGAAATCGAGGTCGTCGGTGTCGGCCTGCGCGAACTCCTTGATCGCATCGGTGACGTGCGGAACCACCTGCACCGTCGCGCCCAGATAGTCGCCGCGGCGTTCCTTGGTGATGATCTGCTGATAGATGCGGCCCGACGTCACATTGTCGCTCTGTCGCGCCGCGACCCCGGTAAAGCGTTCGTAGTGGCCCAGGTCGAGGTCGGTCTCGGCCCCGTCGTCGGTCACATAGACCTCGCCGTGCTGATAGGGCGACATCGTCCCCGGATCGACGTTCAGATAGGGATCGAACTTGCGAATGCGCACGCGAAATCCCCGCGCCTGCAACAGGGCCGCGAGGCTTGCCGCCATCAGACCTTTGCCAAGGGAGGAGACCACGCCGCCGGTGATGAAAATGAACCGCGCCATGGGAGGAAAGACTTACTCAAAGGGTGGGTGACGGCGCAAGCCGTCGAATCGCATCGGACGAAATATTTTCGTCCCGCATGATGAGGGCCGACGGCGCGCGCCGCCGCCGGCTTATTTCTTCGCGGGCGTGTCCGGCGCCGTGGCGGGCTGGTTCGCCGCCGCGGCCGCCGCGGCAAGCGGATCGTCGCTCGGGGGCGCCGCCGGGGTCTGGGCATCGCCCGTCGCCGGCTGCGGCGCGGCGCCGGTCAGCGATGCGCTGCCGCCCGACGGCTGCGCGGTCTTGGACAGCGACGTGTCGATCGTCGAGCCGCTGCGGCCGACCGAGGCCATCGCCGCCAGCACGATCGACAGCGCCACGAACAACGTCGCGAGAACCGTCGTCGCGCGGGTCATGAAATCCGCCGCGCCGCGCGCCGAAAGCAGGCCTGCGGGGCTGCCGCCGACACCCAGGCCGCCACCTTCGGACTTCTGCATCAGGATGACGGCGATCATCGCGGCCGCGATCACGGCCTGGACGACGAGCACGAAGGTGAAGAGACTGGACATCATGTTTCCCGAAAACTCGCACGGCCCCTCAACGGACCGCGCCCGCGGCGCACATAGAGACGAAGCAGCGTCGCTTCAAGCGCGAAGCGAAGCCGGCCGATCCGGCGCGGGTAGTTCCGGCCCCGCTTCAGCGCAGCGCGGCGCACGCCTGCTGGATCCGCACACAGGCTTCCTTCAGCACCGCTTCCGACGTCGCATAGGACACGCGAAACGCGGGCGACAGGCCGAAGGCGGCGCCGTGGACCGCGGCGACACGCGCCGAATCGAGGAAATAGTCGATCAGCGCCTGATCGCTGTCGATCGTCTTGCCGTCGGGGGTCTGCTTGCCGATGCAGCCGCTGGCGTCGGGGTAGACGTAAAAGGCTCCGTCGGGGACGGGGCAGTTCAGCCCCGGCGCATCGTTGAGCATCGCGACCACCATGTCGCGGCGCTTTTTGAACGCGGCGTTGCGATCGTCGAGGAAACCCTGCGGCCCGCCGAGCGCGGCGGCAGCGGCGGCCTGCGCGATCGAACAGGGGTTGGACGTCGATTGCGACTGCAGCTTGCCGATCGCCTTGATCAGCCACGCCGGGCCGCCCGCATAGCCGATGCGCCACCCGGTCATCGCATAGGCTTTTGAACAACCGTTCACCGTCAGGATCCGGTCGACCAGATCGGGGCAACGCTGCGCGAGCGTCGTGAATTCGAAATCGGCGTACCAGACATGCTCGTACATGTCGTCGGTCATCACCATGACATGCGGGTGGCGGCGGATGACCTCGCCCAGCGCGTCCATTTCCTCCGGCGAATAGGCGGCGCCCGACGGGTTGGAGGGCGAGTTGAAGAGCACCCAGCGCGTCTTCGGCGTGATCGCCTTGTCGAGCTGTTCGGGGGTGATCTTGTAGAATTGCGCCGCCGACGCCTCGATTACCACCGGCGTGCCGCCCGCGAAATTGACGATGTCGGGATAGCTGACCCAATAGGGCGCCGGGATGATCACCTCGTCGCCCGGATCGACCGTCGCGACGAGCGCATTGAACAGCGTATGCTTGCCGCCGACGTTCACGGTGATCTGGTTGCGCTCAAAGTCGAGCCCGTTGTCGCGGCGGAACTTGCCGCGGATCGCATCCTTCAGCGCGACGGTGCCATCGACCAGCGTATATTTGGTCTGTCCGGCGCGGATCGCCTCGATCGCCGCCTCCTTGACGAAATCGGGGGTGTCGAAGTCGGGCTCGCCCGCCGACAGGCCGATGACATCGATCCCGTCGGCTTTCAGTCCCGAAACGCGCGCGGTCATCGCGAGCGTCGCCGAAGGCTGGATGCGGTCGAGGGCGGCGGAGGTGTGCGGCTTGAGCGACATGGAAAGGCTTTCCGTGGCAGCGGGTTTGACAGGAAATTGCGCGCGGCAGCGCCTATCGCGTCCCGCCGACAATCGCAAGGCGCGCGGCGGAAAATTTACCTATTCAGGCGGGAGGTTGGCCTATCGCCCCTGCGCCGTCGTCGGCGAGCCGCGCCGGCACCAGCCCGCGCAGCGAATTGCCGATGAAGAAACCGTCCGCCAGATCGGCGGCGCGCAGGTGCGATTCGACCGCGCGCCCCTTGTCGACAAGTTCGGCGCGCAGCACCCCCGGGAGCAGCCCGAGCGCGAGCGGCGGGGTGAGGAGCATCCCGTCGCGTTCGACGAAGATATTGCTCCAGCTTCCCTCGGTCACGAAACCCGGTTCGTCGACGAAGACGACTTCGGCGGCCCCGCTCGCCTCGCGCGCCGCGTCATAGGCCGCGCGCAGGCTGGTCTTGTGCGCAAGGCGGAAATCACCCGCCGCCATCGGCGCCGCGCACAGCGCGACCGGCACCGGCAATTCGGCCAGGCGCGGCAGCGGCGACACCTCGACCGCAAGCGCGCCCGAAGGCGCAAGGCGCATCCGTACCCGTGCCGCGTGGCGCAGGCGAAAGGTCGCCGATTGCAGGCTGTTGCGGGCGCCATGCCGGTCGAAGGCAAAGCCCAGCGCCGCGGCGCTCGCCTTCATCCGCGCCAGATGACCCTCGAGCCGCTGGATACCGTCGACCGGATCGAACTGCATCGTTTCGAAGAGGTCGAAGCTTTCCCCGGCTGCGCCCACAAATTCCCCCTTGGCCAGACATTCGCGCCATTCTTCCGCGGGATGGCTGTCGGCGACGATTCCCGATCCAAGACCCAGCGTGGCGCATGCGGGCCTATCCTGCAAGCCGCCCTGTGGGAACAGCAATGTCCGAATCGAGACATTGAACGCCGCATCGCCGCCGGGTTCGATGAAACCGATCGAGCCGGTATAAAGCTCGCGCGGCCCGGTCTCGATCGCGTCGATGATTTCCATCGCGCGCACTTTTGGCGCGCCGGTGATCGATCCGCAGGGAAAAGCCGCGCGCAGCACGTCGGTAGCGCCGACACCGTCCGGCAGCCGCGCGGTGACGTCGGACACGAGTTGGTGGATCGTCGGAAAGCTCTCGACCCGGAACAGCTCGGGCACCGCGACCGATCCCGGCGCCGCGATGCGCGACAGGTCGTTGCGGATCAGGTCGACGATCATCAGATTCTCCGCACGCTGTTTCGGATCGGTGGCCAGCGCGTGCGCCGCGGCGGCGTCGGCACCCGCGTCGCCCATCCGGGCCGCGGTGCCCTTCATCGGCCGCGCCATCACCTGCCCGCCGCGCAGCGCAAAGAAAAGCTCGGGCGACAGCGAGGCGATCGCCCGCGCGCCGGTCCACACGAAGCCGCCGTAACCTGCACGCGCGGTCGCCCGCAGTCGCGCATAGACCGCGAGCGGGTCGCCCGCGAACGGCACATCGGCGCGAAAGGTCAGATTCGCCTGATAAATGTCGCCCGCACGGATCAGGGCGAGCACCGCCTCGACCGCCGCCAGATAGTCGTCGCGCGCGGTCCGCGGCACCGGCGCGCCGATCCAGGCGCCGTCGGGGTCGGGCAGGCACTGGGCGACCGCGTCGGCGTCGATCCGCTCGACCCGCTCGAACAGGCCGAACCACGCGAGTGGTGCGGCATCGCCCCGGCCATCGCCGCCGCTGCCTTCGACGACGCCGCGCCACGCCGGCGCCAGTCCCTTGCCCGCTTCATAAGCCAGATAGCCGGCCGCATGCAGTCCCCGCCGCCGCGCGCCATCCAGTGCATCGAGAAGCGCCGGAACCTCGGCCGGCGACGCCGCGGCGAGCGTTTCGACCGGGTCGCGGAACAGCCGCGCCGGCACCGCCCCTTCGATGCGCGCATCGTCGAGCAGGACGAAGGGCGCCCCCCCGCCGATGCTGGCGAAACCGTTGCCGCGAAGAGTCACCGGCCGCCTTTCCGCGCCGTGCGCGCTCAGCGTTCGCGGCGAACGCGGACCGAAGGACGGCCTTTCAGGCTCCGCGTCAACGGCAGCACCGGGATACAGGGTACGGCAAGACGAAAGACCGGCAGCGGCATGGCATATCCCCATTGATCGAACCCGCCCTGACTACCCGCGCACGCATCGGGCCGCAAGGCGTGCGCCGATTGCGTTCGGGACTTCCTGACCCTAGTGTCAGGAAAGCCCCTCAGCCCCCAAGGAATCGCCTCCCTGATGAACAGCGCCGTCTCGTGGTCGACCCATTACCGCCATCCCGCGCAGTGGGACCAGGCGTTCGCGCCGCTGTCGCTGCCGGAGATGCTGGCAGCGGCGGTTGCGGACAGGGGCGACGCGCCGATGCTCGACTTCATGGGACGCCGCTTTTCCTATGCCGAAGTCGCCGACGGGGTCGCCCGCGTCGCGCGCGGGCTTCAGGACCTCGGTATCGGCCCGGGCAGCCGCGTGGGCCTGTTCCTGCCCAACGTACCGCATTATGTCGCGGCCTATTACGGCGCGCTCGCCGCCGGAGCGACGGTGGTCAACTTCTCGCCGCTCTACACCGTGCCCGAACTCGAGGCGCAGGTCGAGGATTCGGGGACCGAACTGCTTTTCACGATGAGCGCCTCGGCGCTGTTGCCGACCGCGCTTCGAGTGCTCGACGGATCGAGCCTGAAGCGTCTCGTCGTCGGGTCGGTCGCGGGCGCGCTGCCCGCCGCCAAGTCGGTGCTCTACCGCCTGTTCCGGCGGCGCGAGGTCAGCGCGCTGCCCGACGATCCGCGCGTCATCCGGTTTTCGGCCCTTACCGACAATGACGGCGCGCCGCGCGCGGTCGCGATCGACGCGGCCAGCGACGTCGCGCTGATCCAATATACCGGCGGCACCACCGGCACGCCAAAGGGCGCGATGCTGACCCACCAGAATCTGACCGCCAACGCGCGGCAGGTGAATGCGATCGATCCCGACCGCGACGCCGACGACCGGATCCTCGGGGTCCTGCCCTTCTTTCACGTCTTTGCGAACACCTGCGTCCTCAACCGCACGATCCTCAACGGCGGGATGATCGCGATGCTGCCGCGCTTCGATGCAAAGCAGGCGCTCGCGACGATTACCCGGACAAAGGCGACCGCCCTGCCCGGCGTGCCGACGATGTACCAGGCGCTGCTCGACCATCCCGACCTCGCCCGGACCGATTTTGCGTCGCTGCGCGTGTGCATTTCGGGCGGGGCGCCGATGCCCGCCGAACTGCGCGAGAAATTCGTTGCCGCAACCGGCGCGTCGCTTGTCGAAGGCTATGGCCTGACCGAAAGCTCGGGGGTCGTCGCGACCAACCCCTACGAGGGCCCGGTCAAGGCGGGAACGATCGGCCAGCCGATCCCCGCGACGCACATCCGCCTGCTCGACAAGGAGGACCCGTCGCGCGACGCGCCGGCGGGCGAACCCGGGGAACTCGCGGTCCGGGGGCCGCAGGTGATGCGGGGCTACTGGAACCGGCCCGAAGCCGACAAGGACAGCTTCACCGCCGATGGCTGGCTGCGCACCGGCGACGTCGCCACGATCGACGAAGACGGCTATATCCGCATCGTCGACCGGCTGAAGGACATGATCGCGGTCGGGGGATTCAAGGTCTACCCCAGCGTGATCGAGGCGCACCTCCACCAGCACCCCGCTGTCAAGGAAGCGATCGTGCTCGGCGTGCCCGATGCCTATCGCGGCGAGACGCCCAAGGCCTTCGTCACGCTCGAGGACGGGTTCGAGGTGTCGGGCGACGCGCTCGCCGCGTGGCTCAATCCGCAGCTCGGCAAGCACGAACGGGTCAGCGCGGTCGAGGTGCGCGACGACCTGCCCAAGACGATGATCGGCAAGCTCGACCGCAAGGCGCTACGCGCCGAACAGGCCGCCTGACGCGCGACCCGGCCCGCCGCGGTCTTGCAATTCGCGCGCGCCTGGCGAAGAGGGGCGCCTCTCGCCCCGCCACAAAGAGGATCCGCATGACCCGCCCTGCCCCCGACGCGCCCATCGAAACCCCGTGGGCCGGTCGCTTCATCACCGTCCAGCAGCAGGGTACTTGGGAATATGTCACCCGCGCGCGCGGCATCCACGCCGCGGTCATCCTGCCGATCGACGATGCGCCCGACGGGCGGCACGTCATCCTGGTCGAACAATATCGCGTGCCGCTGAAGATCAACTGCCTCGAATTGCCCGCGGGTCTCGTCGGCGACGAGACGAGCGGCGAGGCGCCGGAGATAGCGGCGACGCGCGAACTGGAAGAAGAGACGGGCTATCGCGCCGCGCACTGGCGCACGGTCGGCGAATTCTTTTCCTCGCCGGGCATGGTGAGCGAGAGTTTCACGCTGCTCGTCGCGACCGGATTGACCAAAGTCGGCCCCGGCGGCGGGGTCGGCGGCGAGGACATCGTCGTCCACCGCGTCCCGCTCGACGGCATCGCCGATTTCGTCGCGGCCAAGCGCGCCGAAGGCTGCGGCATCGACGTCCGCAT
>CAZSMB010000101.1:8218-9518 GCA_964607625.1 uncultured Sphingopyxis sp.
CGCGCTCCGAAGCGCCAGCGCAGCAGCGGGCGCGCCAGGGCCAGCCCGGCGACGAAGCCGCCGACATGGGCCCAGATCGCGATCGACCCGAAGCCGCCGCCGCCCGCAAAGCCGAGCAGCAATTGCACCCCGATCCACGCCGCGGCGAGCCACAGCGCGCGGACCCAATGGCTTGGGATGGGGCCGATCGCGCGCGTCTGCGACCGGCTGAAGATCAGCGCGAAAACCGCGATCAGGGCAGAGATCGCGCCGCTCGCGCCGATCATCGGCACCGCCGATTGCGGTCCCGACAGCCAATGCGCGAACGCCCCGGCATAGGCCCCCGCGACGAGCAGCACCGCGGTCGCCTTCGACCCCAGCGGCGCTTCGAGCTGGCGCCCGATATAAAGCAGCACGACAAGGTTGAAGACGAGGTGCAGCACCCCGGCATGCAGGAAAGCCGCGGTCAGCGGGGTCAGCACAAAGGGTATCATGGCCCCCGCCGGCAGCACGAGCTCGCTGCCCCAGCGGCCGGGAATGAAGCCTGCACGGACGATCGCGTCGACCTGGAATCCGGTAATCGACAGCAGCACGAAAAGGACGACGCAGGCGAGCGCGTAGCCCGTGACCAGCGGCGCCGCCTGCGGTTTCATCGTCTGCCGCCCCTCAGAGGAATTCGATCTTCGTCACCAGATAATATTTGTCGCCGGCGGGCACGGTGACCTCGATCTCGTCGTCGACCTTGCGGCCGATCAGCGCGCGGCCGAGCGGCGAGTTGTAGCTGATCTTGCCCGCCTTCGCGTCGGCTTCGGCCTGGCCGACGATCTGGTACCTGACCGGCTTGTCGTCCTCGTCGGCGAGCGTGACGGTCGCGCCGAACACGATGCGATCGCCCGACAGCGTCGTCGGGTCGATCACCTGCGCGCGCGACAGCTTGTCCTCCAGGTCGCCGATGGTCGCTTCGACCTGGCCCTGGCGCTCTTTCGCGGCGTGATATTCGGCATTCTCCGAAAGGTCGCCGTGCGCGCGCGCTTCCTCGATCGCGTCGACGATCTGCGGCCGCTCGGCTTTGAGGGCGGCGAGCTGCGCGCTCAGCTTCTCATAGCCTTCTGCCAGCATCGGCACCTTTTCAACGCTTGCCATTACCAATTGTCCTTCGTCAAAAATCCTGCCCCGGCGCGAGAGGCGCCGGGCGGGCTGAGCCGCTGTTTCCGTCGATGTCGGGGGGTGAAGCGGTCCGTCAATAATAGTCCTGAAGCGGCTGCACTTCAAGAGATCGCGCGCGCAGCGCCCCGATCGCCTCGGTCGCGGCGTGGCTTGC
>CAZSMB010000102.1:0-9410 GCA_964607625.1 uncultured Sphingopyxis sp.
GTCGTCTGCCCCTCCAGCGTCGCGTTCATCGCGAGCACCACCTCGTCGATCCCGCCGGCCGCGACGCGCGCGACCAGCGCGTCGATACTCAAATCCTGCGGCCGCACCCCTTCGAGCGCCGACAACCGCCCGCCGAGGACATGATATTTGCCGGGGAACAGCCGCGACTTGTCGAGCGCCCACAGGTCCGACACCTCCTCGACGACGCACAGGCTGCGGCCGTCGCGGCGCGGGTCGGCGCAGATCGCGCACGGATCCTGCGTATCGACATTGCCGCAAATCCCGCAGGTGACGAGCCGTTCGGACACCGTCTGCAGCGCCGCGAGCAAGGGCGCGAAGGCGCTCTCGCGCTTCTTCATCAGATGCAGCACCGCGCGCCGCGCCGACCGCGGGCCGAGCCCCGGCAGGCGGGCGAGTTGCTGGACGAGGGCTTCGATTTCGGTGGAGGCCATGCAAAGGTGGTAGTGGGGCGCGGGGGTAGGCGCAATATCTCCCTCTCCCCTTGGGAGAGGGATGTGCAAGCTTGGTAGCTTGCTGCCTAGCTGGAGCTGGGTGAGGAGCTGTGCCCTCTCGATGGCGCGCATCCCCTCACCCAGCGTCGCCTAGCGAACAAGTTCGCAAGGCTTCGCAACCCTCTCCCGACGGGAGAGGGGCTTGCGCCGCACGCGCCGCTCCGCCAAAGCGCGCAGCCATGCGCATCGCCTTCATGGGAACCCCGCCCTTTGCGGTACCGACGCTCGCCGCGCTGCACGCCGCGGGGCACGAGATCGCGGCCGTCTATACCCAGCCGCCGCGCCCCGCTCATCGCGGGAAGAAGCTGCAAAAGAGCGCGGTTCACCTTTGGGCCGAGGCGCATGGGCTGCCCGTCCGCACGCCGGGTAGCCTGAAAAACCCCGACGCGCAGGCCGAATTCGCCGCGCTCGGCCTCGATGTCGCCGTGGTCGCCGCCTATGGCCTGATCCTGCCGCAAGCGGTGCTCGACGCGCCGCGCGCCGGCTGCCTCAACGTCCATGGGTCGATCCTGCCGCGCTGGCGCGGTGCGGCGCCGGTGCAGCGCGCGATCCTCGCCGGCGATGCCGAGACCGGGGTGACGATCATGCAGATGGACGCCGGCCTCGACACCGGCGGCATGCGGCTGATCGGACGCACGCCGACGGACGGCAAGAGCGCGGGCGCGCTGACCGACGAGCTCGCCGCGCTTGGCGCCGAATTGATGGTCCGCGTCCTCGCCGATCTGTCCGCCTTTCCGCCGGCGGCGCAGCCGGGCGACGGCGTCACCTATGCCGCAAAGATCGACAAGAGCGAGGCGCGGCTCGATTTCCTGGTCAGCGCGGTGCAGGTCGAGCGCCAGATCCGCGCCTTCGACCCGGCCCCGGGGGCTTTTTTCGAACTCGAGGGCGAGCGGTTCAAGCTGCTTGCCGCCCAGGTCGTCCACCCGGCCGACACCGTCGCGGGCGCCGCTCCCGGCGTTACGCTCGACGACGCGCTCACCATCGCCTGCAACCCCGGCGCGATCCGCGCGACGCGCGTCCAGCGCGCGGGCAAGCCGGCGATGGATGCCGCCGAGCTGCTCCGCGGGCGGCCGATCGCGAAGGGTGTGCGGCTCGCATAATCCCTCTCCCCGTTGGGAGAGGGATGCGCAAGCTTGGCAGCTTGCTGCCTAGCGGGAGCTGGGTGAGGGGTTCTGCCCTCTCGACCGCACCCGCCCCCTCACCCGCTGCGACTAGCCAGCAAGCTGGCAAGTCTCGCTGCCCTCTCCCAAAGGAGAGGGAATCTGCTACAGGCGCGCCCATGACCCGCTTCGCGCTCACCATCGAATATGACGGCCGCCCCTTCATGGGCTGGCAACGCCAGAAGCACGGCCCGAGCATCCAGCAGACGATCGAGGACGCCGCCGCGCGGATCACCGGCGAAGAGGCGGTCGTTCACGGCGCCGGGCGGACCGACGCAGGCGTCCATGCGATCGCGATGCGGGCGCATGTCGACATCGACAAGCCGCTCACCGCCTTTCGCCTGATGGAGGCGCTCAACGCCCAGCTTCGCCCGGCGCCGGTGGCCATCCTCGCCTGCGACGCCGTCGCCGACGACTGGCACGCGCGTTTTTCGTGCATCGGCCGCGCTTATGAATATCGCATCGTCAACCGGCGCGCCCCGCTGACGTGGGACAAGGGACTGTCGTGGCAGGTTGCGAAGCCGCTCGATGCAGAGGCGATGCACGGCGCGGCGCAGGCGCTTGTCGGCCGGCACGACTTCACGACCTTCCGCTCGGCCCATTGCCAGTCCGAAAGCCCCGTGAAGACGCTCGACCGGCTGACCGCCAGCCGCCACGGGGACGAGATCATCATCGAAGCCGCCGCGCGCAGCTTCCTGCACCACCAGGTGCGCTCGATGGTCGGCTGCCTCGTCCTCGTCGGCCAGGGCAAATGGTCGGCGCGCGACCTGAAAGCCGCGCTCGACGCCGCCGATCGCGACGCCCTCGGCCTCAACGCGCCGCCCGACGGGCTCTATTTCGTCGAAGCCAGATACCCCTGATGGAAATCGGTCGTCACCCCGGACTTGATCCGGGGTCCAGAACGCCACCGCCGGAATGGACGCCGGTCCAGGCCCGGCACGACGCTGACAAGGGCTGGAACGAAAAAGGGCGGCCCCGCAGGACCGCCCTTTCATGCTTCACCGGGCTCGGCGCTTACGCCTTCTCGGTGTAATATTTCGGCGCATGCTCGTTCAGGATATCGAGGATCTTCGCCTGCGCGGTCTTTTCGTCGCTTTCTTCCATCGCGGCCAGCTCGCGCGCGAGGCGGCTCGACGCGGCTTCGAAAATCTGGCGCTCCGAATAGCTCTGCTCGGGCTGGTCGTCGGCGCGGAACAGGTCGCGCGTCACCTCGGCGATCGACACCAGGTCGCCCGAGTTGATCTTCGCTTCATATTCCTGGGCGCGGCGCGACCACATGGTGCGCTTCACCTTCGGCTTCGTCGTCAGGACCTGAAGCGCTTCCTTCAGCGTCTTGTCCGACGACAGCTTGCGCATCCCCACGCCCTCGGCCTTGTTCGTCGGGACGCGAAGGGTCATTTTTTCCTTTTCGAAGCGGAGGACGTACAGTTCCAGCTGCATGCCCGCGATTTCGGACTTTTGCAGCTCGATGACGCGCCCCACGCCATGCTTCGGATAAACGACGTAATCCCCGACTTCAAAGACGAGCGTATTTGCGGACATGCAGCTTCCTTTCTTTGGCCTTGCCGGGACGGGAAAGCGCGTCAACACCGGTGCATCCAGCCCTCGGCAGGAGGGGGATCGAAGCAGTTCGGGCGGCGCTCGCCAGTCTAGAGTGACAAGGGATATGGCTCCATCGGAAACGCCGAATGCGCCCCAGCCCGGCGGCGGGAAGGGGCAGATTGTCGACGTGTTGTTACGAATTATAACAGAGTCGCAACAAAATTGCCACCCCCACACGGAATCCCGCGGGATCGGCGACTTGACGGCACCCGATGCGCGTTTCACCTTGCAACCGAAACACATATAAGGATGCCGATATGCAGGATCAAATCTGGTGGGTAACGGGCGCGTCGTCTGGGATAGGCGCGGCCCTGGCGCGCGGGCTTTCGGCACACGGGGCCCGGCTGATCCTCTCCGGCCGCAACGTCGCCGCGCTCGAGGAGGTGGCGCGCGAATGCGGCGCCGGGACGATGGTCCTTCCCTTCGAGGCGACCGACTATGATGCCCTGCCCCGCATGGCGCGCGAAGCCTGGGACTGGTGCGGACGGATCGACGGCCTCGTCAACAATGCGGGCATTTCGCAGCGCAGCCTGGCGATCGAGACCGACTTTTCGGTCTACCAGAAGATCGTCGACGTCGACCTCCTCGCGCCGATCGCGCTGACGCAGCAGCTGTTGCCGCGCATGGTCGAGGCCGGCGGCGGCCAGATCGTCGCGATTTCGAGCGTCGCCGGGATCGCGGGCGTCCCGCTCCGCAGCGCCTATTCGGCGGCGAAGCACGGGCTGATCGGCTATCACGACGCGGTGCGCGCCGAAAACGAGCATCTCGGCCTCAAGGTGCTCGTCGTCGCGCCCGGATCGGTCCGCACCAATGTCAGCCGCAATGCGCTCAACGCCGACGGCAGCATTCGCGGCGCGAGCGACGCGGCGATCGACAACGGCCTCTCGCCCGACGACGCGGCGGCGCGGATCCTGGACGCGGTCGAAAGCGGCAAGCGCGAAATCGTCGTGGCCGACGGCGCCGAAGCCGAAATCCCGGCGCTGCGCCGCGGCGACCCCGACGCGCTGTTCGAGCGGATGAGCAAGATGGTCCAGGCCGGCTACGCCCGGCAGATGGGGGCGAGCCGGTAAGCCGCGGCAAATCGCCCTGCCCCCCGGCCGGGCGGCGCCGACCCCGCTTGCATTCCCGCGCTTACCCGGCTATGCGCCCGCGCTTCCGTCATGGTCATCCCTGGAGGCGTGGCGGGTTTGTTGAACTGTTTCTCGGAGAAATGATATGAGCGATCAGCTGACGCTGACGGCCGAGACGCGCGAACGTGCAGGCAAGGGAGCCTCGCGTGACCTGCGTCGCAATGGCCGCGTCCCCGCCGTCGTCTATGGCGGCAAGGAAGACCCCCTGATGATCCACGTCGAGGAAAAGCTGCTGATCAAGCAGCTGATGACGGGTCACTTCATGAACTCGGTCGTGATGATCGAAGTCGACGGCAAGGCCATCCGGACCCTGCCCAAGGACGTCGCTTTCCACCCGGTCAAGGATCGCCCGATCCATGCCGACTTCCTGCGCATCGCAAAGGACGCCAAGGTCCATGTGTCGGTGCCCGTCAGCTTCCAGAACGAAGAGAAGTCGCCGGGCCTGAAGCGCGGCGGCGTGCTGAACATCGTCCGCCACGAGCTGGAACTCGTGTGCGACGCGGACAAGATCCCCGACGGCATCGAGATCGACGTGACCGGCTACGACGTCGGCGATTCGATCCACATCAGCAACGTGACGCTGCCCACCGGCAGCGAGAGCGCGATCACCGACCGCGACTTCACCATCGCGACGATCGTGGCGCCCTCGGCAATGAAGTCGAGCGAAGGCGATACGACCAAGGATGAGGGCGAAGGCGAAGACGCTGCCGAAGGCGGCGAAGAAGCCTGATTCCACAGGATCAGCCCCCTCTCCGGCTCGGGGAGGGGGTTTTTCCAGACCCCGGGAAAGGCAAGACCATGCAACTCTGGGTCGGCCTCGGAAATCCCGGGCCCCAATATGCGATGCACCGCCACAATGTCGGCTTCATGGCCGTCGACGTCATCGCCGACATGCACGGATTTTCGCCGCCCGCGAAGAAATTTCAGGGCTGGCTTCAGGATGGCCGCATCGGCCGCGAGCGCGTACTGCTGCTCAAACCCGCCACCTTCATGAACGAAAGCGGCCGCAGCGTGCGGGCCGCACTCGATTTCTACAAATTGACGCCGCGGGACGTCACCGTCTTCTACGACGAACTCGACCTCGCGCCGATGAAGGTGAAGGTGAAGCAGGGCGGCGGCGCGGCGGGGCATAACGGCATCCGCAGCATGATCAGCCATATCGGCGACGATTTTCGCCGGGTGCGGATCGGCATCGGCCATCCGGGGCACAAGGCACGGGTCACCGGCTATGTTCTCGGCAATTATGCAAAGAGCGAGATCGAGCCGCTGACCGACCTGCTCGGCGCGATCGCGGCCGAGGCGCCCTGGCTCGCGGATGGCGACGAGGCCCGCTTTCAGAGCGACCTTGCGCTGCGGCTGCAACCGTGACCGCGATCCGGCCGGCCGACGCGGCCGATGCCGACGCGGTGATCGCCCTGTGGCAAAGCTGTGACCTCACCCGTCCCTGGAACGACCCACAGGCCGATTTCGACCGCGCGCTCGGCCATGCGGCCGCGACCGTGCTCGTCGCCGGGCAAGGCGCCGACATCGCCGGGACCGTCATGGCGGGCTTCGACGGCCATCGCGGCTGGATTTACTATCTCGGTGTCGCGCCCGCCGCCCGCGGCAACGGCCTCGCGCGCCGCCTGCTCGACGCCGCATGCGACTGGCTGCGCGCCTGCGGCTGTCCGAAAGTCGAACTGATGGTGCGCGAAGGCAATGACGCCGCGGCCTTGTATCGCCATCTGGAGTGGGAACCGCAGAAGGTTCAGGTCTTTGCCCGCTGGCTCGCCAGGTGACTTGCAAGTGCTTGTAACAAACGCGTAATCTGCAAACTTCGTTTTGACCCGGAATCGCAACCGGGGTGCAACGCGCCTCTGCGACCACCACCCCGCCAATGCGGAGGCATGCCGCCTCTCGCATCGTCGCCACAGCGAAAAGGGGTACTGCATGTCATATCTGACCGACGAGGCGCGCGCGCCTTATCGACGCGAAACCGACGATCTGAACGGGCCGGACAGCCTCGAAGCGATCGTCGCGCAAAATCCGTCGCGCCGTTCAATTCTGCGCAAGGGGCTGCTCGGTCTCTCGGTGATCCCCGCGGTGGCCCTGGCCGGCTGCGACGACGACGAGGATTCGACCCCCGCCCCGACCCCGACTCCGACTCCGACGCCAACACCGACGCCCACCCCGGTCAGCTACGAGGTCACGTTCGATCCCGTCGCGGCGAACGAGGACGACACCGTGACGGTGCCCGAAGGCTATTCGGTCGCGGTTCTGTTGAAAGCCGGCGATTCTGTCGAATCGGGCGCCCCCTATTCAGGCAGCTATCCGACCCCCGCCGATGCCGAAAAATGGGCCGGCGGCAATCACGACGGCATGGAATATTTCGAGCTGGCGGGCGTCGATCCGAACAGCGGCGGCCTGATCGCGATGAACTTCGAATATCCCGACTTCAACATCCTGATGGCGGACAGCTACGACCCCGCCACCGCGTCGGCCGACCAAAAGGCGATCGCCTTGTCCGCCGTCGGCATCGGCGTCATCGAAGTCGCAAAGGGCGGCGACGGCACCTGGTCGGTCAAGGACGGGTCGACCTACAACCGGCGTTACACCGGCAACGACAGCTATCGCGCGGGCGGACCCGCCGCCGGGATATTGTCGGGGTCTATCAAGGGGATGCTCAACAATTGTTCGAGCGGCAGGACGCCCTGGAATACCTATCTCACCTGCGAGGAAACGACCGACAATTATCTCGACCCGACCCAGCCCGAACATAATTATGGCTGGGTGGTCGAAATCGACCCGTTCCGCGAACTGGCGACACCGACAAAGCGCACCGCGATGGGCCGCTTCAGCCACGAAAATGTCAGCTTCATGGCCAATGGCGACAATCGCGTCGCCTTTTATATGGGCGACGATTCGACCCCGGGGTGCATCTATAAATTCGTGTGCGACCGGGCATTCAACCCGGACAATCGCGCGGCGAACACCGACCTGCTCGACTATGGCACGCTCTATGTCGCGCGGTTCAACGCCGACGGGTCGGGCGAGTGGCGCGAACTGACCGTTGGGCAGAATGGCCTGACCGCGGGCGCACAGGATCCCGGCAATGTCAGCCAGAGCACGACGCCGCCCGCGCCGACCACGGTCGACTTCAACAACCAGGCCGACGTGCTCATCAAATGCCAGTCGGCGGCGCGCGTCGCCGGCGGCACCGTGATGGACCGCCCCGAATGGATCACGGTCGCCCCCGACAACAGCGCCGTTTTCGTCACGCTGACCAACAACAGCGGGCGCCGGATAACCGACGCCGCCAACCCCCGCGTCACCAACCTGCACGGCCATATCATCAAGTTCAGCGAACAGGGCAATGATCCGCTGGCGACGGCGTTCAGCTGGGAAATCTTCCTCCTCGCGGGCGACCCGTCGCTGGCGAACGGCGGCAGCAATCTGGTCGGCGACATCGACGGCGACACGTTTTCGAGCCCCGACGGCATCCGCATCGACCCGCAAGGGCGCCTGTGGGTGCAGACCGATCACAGCATTCCGGGCAATTCGGGCGTCCCCGGGACGACGATCGAGGATGTCTTCGGCCACAACGCGATGTTCTACATCGACCAGGCGACGAAGGAATCGAAGCGCTTCCTCGTCGGGCCCACGGGCTGCGAAATCACCGGCATCGCCTATACGCCCGATCTGACGACCTTCTTCGTCAATATCCAGCATCCGACGGGCAACTGGCCGATCGACGGCGAACAGCCGCGGTCGTCGACCGTCGTGATCCAGCGCGGCGACAGCGCGCCCGTCGGCAAGTAACCGCGCCGCAATCGCTTCTGGAAATGGCCCGCCCCTGCGGTTAAGGGGCGGGCCTCTTTCCAGATCGATCGGATGATTTCATGGGTTTCAAATGCGGGATCGTCGGCCTGCCCAACGTCGGCAAGTCCACCCTGTTCAACGCGCTGACCGAAACGCAGGCGGCGCAGGCGGCAAACTATCCCTTCTGCACGATCGAGCCGAACATCGGCAATGTCGCGGTCCCCGACCCGCGCCTCGACAAGCTCGCCGCGATCGCCGGCAGCGCAAAGATCATCCCGACCCAGCTCGCCTTCGTCGACATCGCCGGCCTCGTGCGCGGCGCGTCGAAGGGCGAAGGGCTCGGCAACCAGTTCCTCGGCAACATCCGCGAGGTCGATGCGATCGTCCATGTCCTGCGCTGTTTCGAGGATGACGACATCCAGCATGTCGAGAACAAGGTCGATCCCGTCGCCGATGCCGAGACGGTCGAGACCGAGTTGCTGCTCGCCGACCTCGAAAGCCTCGAAAAGCGCGTGCCGGCCTTTCAGAAAAAGGCGACCAGCGGCGACAAGGAAGCCAAGGTCGCGGCCTCGGTGCTTGGCCAGGCGCTCGACCTGCTGCGGGCGGGCAAGCCCGCACGGCTGACCGAGCCCAGGGATGTCGAGGAAGAGCGCGTCCTGAAGCAGGCGCAGTTGCTGACCGTGAAGCCCGTTCTGTACGTCTGCAACGTCGAGGAAGCCAATGCCGCGAACGGCAACGCGCATAGCGAGGCCGTCTTCGCACGCGCCAAGGCGGAGGGCGCGCAGGCGGTGATCGTCTCTGCGGCGATCGAGAGCGAACTCGTCGGGATGGACGCCGACGAACGCATGCTGTTCCTAGAGGAAATGGGGCTGCACGAAACCGGGCTCGCGCGCGTCATCCGCGCCGGATACGAACTGCTGCACCTGCTCACCTTCTTCACCGTGGGGCCGAAGGAAGCGCGCGCGTGGACCGTCCACAAGGGGGCCAGCGCACCCGAAGCGGCGGGCGAGATCCACAGCGATTTCCAAAAGGGCTTCATCCGCGCCGAAACGATCGCCTATGACGATTATGTCGCGCTCGGCGGCGAAGCGAAGGCGCGCGAAGCGGGCAAGCTGCGCGCCGAGGGCAAGGGCTATGTCGTCCACGACGGCGACGTGATGCATTTCCTGCATAGCTGAGGCTTACCCCCCTCCCGCTAGCGGGAGGGG
>CAZSMB010000103.1:0-3308 GCA_964607625.1 uncultured Sphingopyxis sp.
CGCCCGCCGGGGACATAGACGCCCGCGGCATCGACCGCCCGCCAGCGCGCCCCGAGCCGTGCGCCCGCCGCGTCGCGATAGTCGCGATCCTCGGGCAATTGCGCGGCATGATAGGCGCGAATGCGCTCCGCTGCGAGGGTCAGCGCGTCGCGCAGCTCGGGCGCGAGCGCCGCATAGGCCGCGGCGCAATCCTCGCCGGAGATGCGCCAGCCGCGCGCGTCGAGATCGAAGCGATCGAACTTTGCCGTGTAATCGGCGAGCGCGGCATCGCCTTCCGCCTTCACGCGCGCGACGATCGCGGCGACGTCGGCCGACACGTCGGATGCGCTCTCGCGCCGGTCGTTCACCAGCGCGTCGAAATCGGCCGCGAAGCCGGGCGCCGACGCGTCAAGCCGCCGCATCGCCCTGCCCCACGATCTCGCGGAACCGCTCGACGAGCGCCGGCACTTCGGCCGAGCGCAGCTTGAACGCCGCGCGGTTGACGATCAGCCGCGCCGACACTTCGCTGATGATCTGTTGCTCTTCGAGCGCATTCTCGACCAGCGTGCGCCCGGTCGAGACGAGATCGACGATATGCGAGGCAAGACCCAGCTTCGGGGCAATCTCCATTGCGCCGTTCAGCTTGATGCACTCGGCCTGGATGCCCCGACCCTCGAACCAGCGGCGGGTCGTCGCGGGATATTTGGTGGCCACGCGGATATGGCTCTCCCCAAGCCCCGGCGGCGCGCTGCCTGCCGGCCCCGCGAGCGACAGGCGGCAATGGCCGATGCCCAGGTCGACCGGCGCGTACAGCTCCGAATAGTCGAACTCGTCGACGACGTCGGACCCGACGATACCGAGCTGCGCCGCGCCATGCGCGACGAACGTCGCGACGTCGAAGGCGCGCACGCGGATCAGCGAAATATGCGGCCGGTTCGTCCCGAACACCAGCGCGCGACTCTTCTTGTCGAAGAAATCCGGCGCAGGCTCGATCCCGGCGGCCGCGAGCAGCGGCAGCGCCTCGTCGAGGATGCGTCCCTTCGGGATGGCAAAGATGATCGGTTCGGGCATAAGCGAGGCGCACATAAGCGCCAGAAGGAGAAAGGGCAATGAGCGACCGGTACCAGTTTGTCGACATGGCCGAAACGGGTTCGGCGGCGGTCGGCACCGCCTTTGCCAACCAGGTCGCCTATTGCCGCAGCTCCGAGGCGCCCGTGACCGCGCGGATCGTCGCCGCGTTGGCGAGGCTTCTCGAACGTCCGGCAAGCGAATTTGCCCGCCGCATCGCGGCCTGGGACGGCGCGCCGCTCGCCGATGCGCTGCCGCTGCGGGCCGCCGGAGGGCTCCACGCACTGCATCTTTCGGGCGAGGCGCCCGAACTCGCGCCGATCTATGCCGATGCCGAGGATATCAACGACGCCGCCGTCGTCGCGGGGGTGGTGCGGCGCCACGACGCGGCCCTGCTGCCGTGGCTCGACGGCCCGCCGCAGACGAACGAGGCCGGACGCTCGGCGAACTTCGTCGCCGCGATGCTGTGGCTCGCCGACCAGGGCCTGCCCCCGCAAATCGAATGCCTTGAAATCGGATCGAGCGCCGGGATCAACCTGATGCTCGATCGCTACCATTACGATCTGGCGGGGGTGCAGGTCGGGCCGCAGCCGGGCGCGATGAGCTTTACCCCCGACTGGCGCGGTCGCCACCCGCCCCAGCACCGGATCGGCTTTGCCGGCACCCGGGGTTGCGACGTCGCGCCCGTCGACCTGGCCGACCCGGCGCAGGCGCTCCGCCTGAAAGCCTATATCTGGCCCGAGCATCACGTGCGGTTCGGCCGCCTGGAGGCCGCGATTGCCGCGGCCGAAGCCGACCCGCCCGACCTCGTCCGGATGACCGCGGCCGATTTCGTCGAGGCCGAACTGGCAAAGCCGCAAGCGACAGGGACGACCCGCGTGCTGATGCACTCGATCGTGTGGCAATATGTCCCCGCCGCCCAGCAGGCGCGCGTCACCGCGGCGATGGAAGCAGCGGGCGCGCGCGCCACCGCGGACCGCCCGCTCGCGTGGATCGCGCTGGAGGCCAACCGCACGCTGCACCGGCACGAACTCGTCGTTCGCTACTGGCCCGGTGGCGGGGAACCCCGGATGCTTGCCCATTCGCATCCGCACGGCGCCTGGATCGAATGGATCGCGTAAGGCCGGGCGCGGGGGCCGCGCCGGGCCCCTTGGGCTATCGATGCAGCCCCGCCGCCCCGATCGCCGCGAGCGCATTGTCGATCCGGGCCTGCCCTTCGCCTTCGACCCATGCCCAGGGAAGGTTGCGGCGGTCAAGCTCGCCGAGCGCCACGTCCATGAACTGACGCCGGGCAAGGTCGCTGCCGAACAGGCGGGTGCCATCCTCTTCCCACGGCAGGTCCATCGCGGGAACCAGATAGAGGTCGGCGACGTCGGCCCAGGCGTCGATTTCGGGAAGGCGGCGGCCGAGCAGCATCACCGCCCACGCCTGTGTCATCAGCGGGTCGGTATCCGATATCAGCCAGGCGGGCGCCTGCGCGCGGGCCGCGAGGGTCGCGGCGACATGCCCCTCGAAAATCGCGAGAAGGTCGTCGGCGTCAAGGTCGGTGCCATGATCCTCGCAATAGGTCCGGCCATATTCGGGCACGACGATACCGCCAAGCCGCACGGCAAGGCGCGGGGCGAGGGTCGACTTGCCCGTACTTTCGGCACCGTGCAGGCAGATGTGGCGCGTCATCCCGCGAGCGCCAGCCGGCCGGCCGCCGCGCGCCGCCACTGGAGCAGGCCGTCGATGGAAAGCCCGAGCAGGACGACGTAGACGACGCTCGTCGCATAGAGGCCGCGCCAGGCGAACAGCGGCACCGCAATCAGGTCGACCAGGATCCACAGATACCAGCTTTCGACGCGCCGCCGCGCCAGCAGCCACTGGGCGGTGATGCTGATCATCGCGATCGCGCCGTCGATCCACGGCGCCGCGGCATCGGTGTAGCGGTGCATCGCCATGCTCCACGCTATCCACGCGGCAAGCGTAAGCGCGCTCCACACCCGGCGGTCGCGCGCGGCCATCCAGCCGACGGGGATTCCCGCGGCATCGCGGGCGCGCAGCCAGTTCGCCCAGCCATAAAGGTTGAGCGCGAAGAAGAAGCCCTGAAGCAGCATGTCGCTGTACAGCCGCGCGTCATGGAAGACGATCGCATAGAGGCTGACGGCGACGAGCGCGAAGGGATAGTTCCAGACGCTGCGCAGCGCGACGAGCGCGACGTTGACGAGGACGAGCGCCGCCGCCAGCCATTCGAGCTGGCTCATCCGGCGATTCCGGCG
>CAZSMB010000103.1:3408-5613 GCA_964607625.1 uncultured Sphingopyxis sp.
TCCGGCGCGCGGGCGCGTCCACAGGCCGTCGCGATCGATCCGTCGTAGCGGCGGGCGGCGCAGAACCGACCAGCCGGCGCGCGCGACCCACCCCAATTTGGCGACGATCGACGTCGCGGTGCGATGGTCCCACGCATGGTCGCCCCGGCGGCGCACGGCGCGCGCGATGTCGCCATAGATTCCCATCGCCGCCAGCACCGCCCAGCGGCTGCGCGGACGGAGTTTGCGCGCGCCCCAGCGCGCCGACGCTTCATATTCCTCCGCCATCTCGGCGAGCCAGCCCGCCATCACGCTGAGCCGCCCGCGATACCGGGGGTGCATGTGCTGGCCGGGCGGAATGTCGAGTTCGACGAGCCAGTCGACCGGAAGATAGCAGCGGTCGGCGGCGGCATCCTCTGCCACGTCGCGCGCGATATTGGCGAGCTGGAAGGCTATGCCAAGGTCCGAAGCCCGGTCGAGGGTGCGCTCGTCCGCCGGGTCGATTCCCATCACCAGCGCCATCGCCACCCCGACCGCCCCCGCGACGTGGTAGCAATAGCGCAGCAGGTCGGCCTCGCTGCGCGGTCGCCAGTCGTCGGCGTCGAGTTCGAAACCGGCGATGATGTCGTCGATCACCGCGCGCGGGATCGCGACGTCGGTGAGCAGGAGGCCGAGCGCGTCGAACGCGGGTTCGCCTGTCGGCTCGCCCGCAAAGGCACGGTCGGTCAACGCGCGGATGCGGGCAAGCGCGGCATGGGCATCATGCCCCCCGGCCATCGTGCCGCCATGATCCTGTCCATCGACAAGGTCGTCAGCGGCGCGGCACCAGGCATAGAGCAGCCAGACCCGCTCGCGCGTCAGCCGGTCGAAGAGCTGGCTCGCGAGCGCAAAGCTGCGCGATCCGCGCGCGATGCTGTCGTGCGCGAAGCCGTGAAGGGCCGGCGCGTCATAGCCCCCCGGCTCCGGCATCAGAGGTCGTCGGCCTTCATCGCGAAGATGGGCTCGTGCGGTTGATACTCCGCCATCTTGTCGAGCAGTTCGTCGATGCCGGCATCGACGATCATGATCCCCGCATGGGCGGGCCGGATGAAGCCGACCTCGATCATCCGCCGGTTGAACGCGATCAGGTCGTTGTAGAAGCCCGCGGCGTTGAGCAATCCGACCGGCTTGGCATGATAGCCGAGCTGCGCCCAGCTGATCGCTTCCCACAATTCGTCCATCGTCCCGACGCCGCCGGGAATGGTCAGGAATCCGTCGGACAGGTCGGTGAACATCCGCTTGCGCTCGTGCATCCCCGAAACGACGTGGAGTTCGGTGCAGCCGCGGTGCGCGACCTCGGTTCCAACCAGCGCGTCGGGAATCACGCCGATCACCTCCCCCCCGGCCGCCAGCGCCGAATCGGCAACGGCGCCCATCAGGCCCAGCCGGCCACCGCCATAGACGACGCCGATGCCGCGTTCGGCGAGCGTGCGGCCGACAAGGCGCGCGGTTTCGATATAGACGGGATCTTCCGGGGTCGCGGACCCGCAATAGACGGCGAGGCGTTTCATAAATTTCCCTTACTCGCTCGTGTCGAGCCCTTCGACTGCCTTGCAGGCGCTCAGGACAAACTTCAACCTTTGGTTGACGTCGAGACACCCATCGCCGCGGTGTCGGGCCCGAGGGGCCTTGCGGCTTCGCGCGATGCGAACGAAATCATGGGTTCAACATCAATTCCGCCGTCGCCTTGGCGCTGCCGACGACACCCGGAATACCGGCGCCGGGATGGGTGCCCGCGCCGACGAAGTAAAGGTTCGACAGGACATCGTCGCGATTATGCGCCCGGAACCAGGCGCTCTGCCACAGGACGGGCTCGAGGCTGAACGCGCTGCCGAGATGCGCGGCAAGGTCGCGGCCGAAGTCGGCGGGCGTATAATGAAAGCTGGTGACGAGGTTCGCACGCAGCCCGGGAAGCACGCGCCGCTCGACTTCGTCCAGGATCGCGTCGGCAAAGCGGGCGCCGAAATCGCCGTCCCAGTCCGCCCGCGCCTTGCCGAGGTGCGCGACCGGCGCGAGCGCGTAGAGGCTGGCATGCCCCGGCGGTGCCATGCCGGGATCGGTCGCGCTCGGGTGGTGCAGATAGAGCGAAAAATCGTCGGGGACGACGCCGCCGCGGTAAATGTCGTCGAGCAGGCCCTTGTAGCGCGGGCCAAAGAGGATGCTGTGGTGCGCGATGTCGGGATAGTC
>CAZSMB010000103.1:5713-9361 GCA_964607625.1 uncultured Sphingopyxis sp.
CCGCGCGCGAACCAGACGCCACCGTCCTTCTCGATCGTGTGGATCAGCGCATAGATGCTGCTCGTCGTCATCGGGTTGCCACCGACGAGCAAGGTGTGGAACGACAGCGCCTGCCGCAACCGTTCGTCCTTCACATAGGAGGAGACGACCGAATAGACGCTGCGCCATGCGCGATATTTCATCAGCGACGGCGCGGCGCGGAGCATCGAGGCGAAATCGAGGAAGGCCGTCGAGCCGAGCTTGACATAGCCTTCCTCGTACACGCCCCTGGAATAGTCGAGGAAGCGTTCGTAGCCCGCGACATCGGCGGGGTTCAGCCGTTCGATCCCGGCGCGCAGCGCGGCTTCGTCGTTCGAATAGTCGAAGATGGAGCCGTCCGGCCAGTCGAGGCGATAGAAGGGGGCGACCGGGACCAGCTCGACATCGGCGGCCCTGTCCTGTCCGCTGAGCTCCCATAGCGCATCGAGGCACGGCGGGTCGGTGATCACCGTCGGCCCCGCATCGAAGGTAAAGCCGTCCTGTTTCCAGTGATATGCCCGGCCGCCGGGCTTGTCGCGCGCCTCGACGACGATGGTCTGAACCCCCGCCGATTGCAGCCGTATCGCAAGCGCGAGACCGCCGAAGCCGGCGCCGATGACGATGGCGCGTCGGGTCATTTCCAGTCGAGGCTCCGGAGCGCCGCGATCGCTCGGCCGATGGGCACCGGCGGCTTGCCCGACAGCAGGCGCAGCTTGTCGCCACCCCGCGACCGTCCGGCATAGAAACGCGCGACAAGACCCGCGCGCAGGCGATAGAATCGCTCGAAAATCCGATAGCGCATCGCCGGATCGGCCGCCCGGAACAGCATCGCCGCCAACATGCGATAGAAACGCTGCCGGCGCCAGCCGTCGGCGGCGCGCGCGCGCAACCGGGCGGGCAGATCGGGACCGATCAGCCCGGGAAGCGCGCAGGCCGTCCGCACGGCGTCGGGCAAGGAATAGCCGGTGGTCGCGTGAAACGCGCCCGACCGCACGCCGATGCGCGCGGTCCGGTCGGACGGAGGCCAATATCGGTCGAAGTCGCCCGCGATCACCACGGGCAGGACGCCGGTTTCCTCACGCGACGCCGCCTTCTTCACTTTCCAGCCCTGCGCCGCGGCATAGGCCCGGATGCGATCGCGGATCGCCGGAACGTCGAGATCGGGGTCGTCGCTGTAATAAGTGTCCTCGACGAAGATCGTCTCGGCATCGAACGGCAACAGATAGACGAAACGATAACCGTCCAGCTGTTCGACGGTGGCGTCCATCACCACCGGTTCGGTTAGCCCGTGGCCGCCCTTGACGCTGAGCGCCTGTCCGACGAATTTCTGCCAGCCGCAGGTCAGCGCCGACAGGGGCCCAGTCCCGCGCGCATCGATCACATGGCGCGCATCGAGCCGACCGCCCGCGGCGAGCAGCACATGGTCAGGCGCGACGTGGAGCGCGCGGTCGGCGACCAGATGCCGCGCGGGCAGCGCCGCCGCGACCGCCTCGGCCAGCGCCTCGCCGGTGATGCTCTTGTACCCCATGCGCAGCGTCCGGGCGTAAGCGGGGAAGCGGACGTCATAGGCGGACCAGTGATGACGGACGAGCGGCGCAACGAGCCAGCGGTCGCCGCGCGCGATGTCGGCGTCGAAGAAGGACCAGATATGGTTGCCGCCGACGGGGCCGGGTTCGATCAGCCGCACGTCGAGATCGGGCCGCTTCGCCGCGAGCGCCAGCGCGGCGAGCCCGCCGGCCAGGCCGCCGCCGACGATGGCGATGTCGCAGCGCGAAGAGAGGGCGTCGGTCATCGGCCGTGCCTAGCCGAGCAAGGCGCGGCGGGGAAGCCAATTGCCTTCCTTTTCACGCCGCTCGTGCCGAGCTTGTCGCAGGGCCGTTCGATTCTTCGGACGAAAGAGGCAGAACGGCGTTTCGACACGCGCGGCACGAGCGGAGTTTCAGATGACAAACCGCCGCGCATCCGGCAGAATCTTCCGATGCCCGGCCCCCTACCCCGCATCGAAGCCGCGACCGTCGACGACGCAAAGGCGATCGCCTCCATCTACGCACATCACGTCGCGCGCGGGACCGCGACCTACGACACCGAACCGCGCAGCGTCGCGGCGACCGCGGCAATGATCACCGACTATCGCGCGCGCGGCTGGCCCTTCCTCGTCGCGCGCGACGAAGAAGCCGGGGTTGCGGGCTATGCCTATGCCGGCCAGTTCCGGATGCGTCCCGCCTATGACTGGACGTGCGAAGACAGCATCTACATCGCCCCGCACGCCCAGCGGCGCGGGATCGGCCGCGCGCTGCTCGGCGCCTTGCTCGCGTCGGCCGAGGACGCCGGGTTCCGTACGATGATCGCGGTGATCGGTGGCGCCGAACCGGGCTCGATCGCGGTCCATGCCGCGTGCGGCTTCGCCGACGCCGGCCGTCTCTTCGCGACCGGCTGGAAACATGGGCGCTGGCTCGATACCGTCTTCATGCAGCGCGCGCTCGGCGAAGGCAGCGCGACACCTCCGGCATGAGCGCGACGCTCGCCATGGCGCTGTCGGCGCTCGCGATGACCGCGATCGTCGGGGTCCGCTACCTGCTGACCAGCGGCGCCTTCGCCTTCGCGACACGGCTCCGGCAGCCCGGCCTCTATCGCGGGCTCGAACGCCAGATGCGGCGCGAGATCGGATGGAGCCTCGCGAGCGCCGCCATCTACGGCGTTCCCGCGGGCATCGTCGCCTGGGGGTGGCAGGCGCATGGCTGGACGCGCATCTATGACGACGTCGGCGCCTGGCCGCTCTGGTATCTGCCGGTCAGCCTGTTCGCCTATCTGTTGCTGCACGACACATGGTTCTACTGGACCCACCGGCTGATGCACCGTCCGGCGTGGTTCCGCATCGCGCATGCCGTGCATCACGAAAGCCGTCCGCCGACCGCGTGGGCGGCGATGAGCTTTCACCCGATCGAAGCGGTGACCGGCGCGGTCGTGATCCCGGCGCTGGTCTTTCTGATCCCGATCCATGTCGCGGTGCTCGGCCTCGTGCTGGCGATCATGACGGTCATGGGGGTCGGCAATCATATGGGGTGGGAGATGTTTCCGCGCGCACTCGTTCATGGACCGGCAGGACGCTGGCTGATAACGGCAACACATCATGAGCGGCATCATGCCGCCTATCGGGGGAATTATGGCCTCTATTTCCGCGTCTGGGACAGGCTTTGCGGCACCGATCTTGGGCTTGGCGATTTTGCCGCTGCTGGGCGCCGCCGCGAGCGCACCGCCGGCGAGCGTTGACGTCAGCGTCAGCGGGCTGCGCAGCACCAAGGGACAGATCCTCGTCTGCCTGACGACCAGCCCCCGCGCCTTTCCCGATTGCAGCAAGGACAAGGCGTCGGTCCGCATGGCGATCAAGGCCGCCGATGCGGCGAATTTCGCCATCCCCGCCCCCGCGAACGGAACCTATGCGATCGCGATCGTCCACGACGAAAACGGCAACAACCGGATGGACAAGATGCTGTTCCTGCCGCGCGAAGGCTTCGGCTTTTCGCGCAACCCCGCGATCACCACCGGCCCGCCGAGCTTCAAGGCGGCGAGTTTCGCGGTGACCGGCGAGGTGCAACAGGCGATCAAGATGAAATATATGCTTTAGGGGCA
>CAZSMB010000104.1:0-9348 GCA_964607625.1 uncultured Sphingopyxis sp.
GCCGGCCGCACATGCGGTTGCCGAAACGGGGGCGGGCATATTATGCCCCCTGTCCGATATCCCTTTGAAGGCGTCCCGATGCACAGCCCCTATCTGATGATGAACCTGTTGAGCGCGCTCTATTGGTTCGACGAAGCGCTTCAGGCGGCGCTCAAGGAAGCCGGTATCCCGAATGTGACGCGCGCGCAGTCGATGCTGATCGCCAATATTTCGGCGGGCGAGCACCGCGCGACGCGGATCGCCCGCAATCTGGGCGTGACGCGCCAGGCGATCAGCCTGATGCTCGGCGAACTCGAAGCGCGGGGAATTGTCGAAATCGTGCCCGATCCCGATGACCGGCGGGCGCGCATCGTGCGCTTTGCCGACGAAGCGAACGAGACGCGGCGCGCGGCATCGAAAATCCTCCATTATCTTGAGCTGAAGCTGGTCGAACGGGTCGGCCTGCCGGCCTATCACGGGCTTCGCGACGCGCTGCGGATGGATTGGGGGGACCCGCCGAAAGTCCCGGCAGAAATGATCTCCGCCGCGGAGGTCGATCGCGTATCGGGATAGGTTGGTTTCGGATATTTTGTTAAGTTTCTTGACATAATTAGAAGTCTATCTATTCTCTTTCCCGACAGGCCGATTCCGGCCGGCTGGGGAGAGGATGGTCATGAATATCGCAGTTCAGGCGCGCCACGCGGAGGAGGAAGCCTTTGCCGACCGGCGCATTCCAAAGGGCGGCGACTGGCTCTCGCGCGAAGAGCTGGCGGCGCTGACGCCGGAGGAACTGATCCGGCGGACCACGGCGCTGAAGCCGCTGGTCGCCGCGCATGCCGCCGAGTGCGAGGAACTGCGCCGGCCCGTCGACGCCGTATGGAGCGCGATACGCAAGACGGGAGTTTTTTATCACTTCGTGCCCAAACGCTATGGCGGGCTCGAGTTCGATATCGACAGCTTTATCGATGCGATGCTCCCGATCGCCGAGGGCTGTGCCTCGACCGGCTGGGTCACCGCCTTTTGCGTCGAACATAACTGGATGCTCGCGCAGTTCCCCGAAAAGCTGCAGGACGAAACTTTCGGCGGCGATTTCCCCTATATCATCGCGCCGGGTGCGACCAATCCCCCCGGCGTCGCGCAGCCGGTGGACGGCGGCTATCGGCTGACCGGCCGCTGGAAATGGGGCACCGGAATCATGCACGCCGACTGGGTGATGATCACCGGCATGGTCCCCGGTGAAAATCCGCCGCGGCAGCTGTTCCTCACGCTGCCGGCGGACGAGGTCGAGGTGCTCGACACCTGGCATGTCGACGGGATGGCCGGCACCGGCAGCAACGACATCCGGTGCGAGGACATCTTCGTTCCCGAACATCGCGTGATGGACATGGGCGAGATGCGGATGGGCTGTGCGCCGGGCGCGACGATCCACGCACACAATCCGATCTACCGCATGCCGATGACGCCGTTCCTGGCGATCACCGCGGCGATCGCGGCGGTCGGCGTCGCGCGCTCGGCGGTCGAGAATTTTCGCGAGCGCATTGGCGTGCGCACCATGTTGGGCACGACGGTCAAGCAGGTCGAAAAGGCCTCTGCACACATGCGGCTCGGCGAGGCGGCCGCGAAGACGCAGACCGCCGAGATGATCCTGCGCGAAGTCGGGCGCCGCAACGTCGCGCTGACCGAAGCGGCGGGATCGGGCCTGGTGAGCAACGAGGACCGTATCGCGATGCGCGCGCAGGTCGCGCTCGCCATGGATTTGTGCCGCGACGCGGTGCGCCTGCTCGTCGATGGCGCCGGATCGAGCGCGCACATGCTGGCGAGCCCGCTGCAGCGCGCGATGCGGGACATCAACGTGATGGCGAGCCACGTCGTCTACGACTTCGACGCCGCGACCGAATTGCTCGGCCGCTCGCTGATCGGGCTGCCGCCCAACACGCCGGTCTTCTGACGGGTCGAAAATAATACGCAAGATGCTTGACAAAAAATAGATGCGGGCATTATCTTAGAATACTAAGAAAAGGCATCGAACCGGCATTGGGAGGTGCGAAGATGCGGGAGAGAATGGAGATGGACCGGCGGACGTTGCTCGCCGGAGGCTCGGCGGCGATCGTCGCGGCGCACGGCGCGCGCGCCGATGCCGCGGCGTCGACACCGGCAAAGCCCCGCAAGCGCCGGGCGCGGCCGAACATCCTGCTGATCGTCAACGACCAGGAACGTGCGCCCGCCGACATTCCCGCATCCTTGCCGCTTCCGGCACACGACTGGCTGCGCGAACGCGGGATATCGTTCGACCGTTTCCATGTGAACACGACGCCGTGCGGGCCGTCGCGATCGAGCATCTATACAGGGCTGCATACCCAGCATACCGGCGTCTATGCTAACCCCAATTCGCCGCCCTATCCCGAACTCAGTCCCGACATTCCGACAATCGGCACGATGCTGCGGCAGGCGGGGTATCGCACCACCTACAAGGGCAAATGGCACCTTTCTAACATCAACAAGGGACTGAATTTCCGCGGTGTCGCGGGCGGGATATTCCCCAATACGGTCGACGTGCTCGAGCCGTTCGGCTTTGGCCAGTATAATTTCGACGGCGAGCGGGTCGGCCTGACGTGGGAAGGGTTCATCAACGATGGCGTGACCGCCGCCGAAGCGGTCGGCCAGCTTCGCGCCTATGCCGCCGACGATGAGGATGCGCCGTGGTTCATGGCGGTCAATTTCGTTAATCCGCACGATATCATGTTCTTCGACGCGACCGGCGAGGGGGAGGAGACGCGGATGCGCCCCAACCTGGTCGCGCCGCTGCTGCCCGCCCCCGGCGACCCGGTCTACGACCGCGATTGGGGCTTTGCGTTGCCGCGCAGTTTCCATGCCGACGACCTGTCGCGCAAGCCGCGCGCCCACGCCGCGATCAATGCGAGCGAATATGCCTTTTACGGCAAGATGCCGCACGGCGACGAAGCGGTGTGGAGCCGCAACCTCAACTATTATCTGAACTGCATTCGCGACGCCGACCGGCACATGAAGACGGTGCTCGACGCGCTCGCGGCGTCGGGCGAACTCGACAATACTATCATTCTCTTCACCTCCGACCACGGCGAGCGCGCCGGCGCCCACGGGATGCGGCAGAAGGGCGGAACGATCTACAAGGAGGATGTCGGCGTGCCGCTGATCGTCGTCCATCCCGACCTGCCGGGCGGGCGGTCGACGCGGGCGCTCGGCAGTTCGGTCGATCTCGCGCCGACGATCCTGGCGATGGCGGGGGTGTCGAAGGCCGAGCGGCGCGAGCGGCACCCGGCGCTTGCCGGGCATGATTTGTCGGCGGCGGTCGCTTCGCCAACGGCGCGCACCGGGCGCGATACGGCCGGGATATTGTTCAACTATGCGGTGCGCTATGGGTGGAACGCGCCCGACGTGGCGCCGGGCGTGACCGAGGCGAAACCGCTGGCGGAGAACGACCTGATGCTGCGCCGCCTGCATCGCGGCGTCCACGATGGGCGCTACAAGTTCGCGCGCTATTTCGCGCCGGCGCAGCATCATGTGCCGCGGCGCTGGGACGACCTGGTCGCCTATAACGACCTCGAACTTTACGACACCGCGACCGACCCCGACGAGATCGACAATCTCGCCTGGCGGCCGGACGCGCACAAGATGCTGATCGAGCGCCTGAATTCCCAGACCAATGCGCTCGTTGCAGCCGAAATCGGCGCGGATGACGGCGCCGAATATCCGGGTCCGGCTTCGCAATACAGGACATTGAAGCTGACCTGATCCGTCCACTTGGGGAGAGGGATATGACCATTGCGAGATTGTTTTGGGGGAGCGCGCTCGCGCTCGCCCTGGGGACGCCTGCGCTTGCGCAACAGGCGGATGCGGAGGGCGCGGCGGCGCGCGACGACGATCCGCAGGCGATCATCGTCACCGCGACGCGCCGCGAACAGACGCTTCAGGAAGTCCCGATCTCCGTCGCGGTCGTCGGCGGCGACCAGATCGAAAAGCAGGGCATCCTGCTGTTCGACGACGTGCAGGACAGCGTGCCCAACCTTCAGATCGACCGGACCAACGGTAATTTCGCGATCACGATGCGCGGGCTTGGCGCCGGGACCGGCAACCTGTCGTTCGAGCAATCGGTCGGGCTGTTCATCGACGGCGTCTATCTGAGCCGCTCGCGCGCGTTCCAGAACCCGCTGCTCGACATCGAACGGGTCGAGGTGGTGCGCGGGCCGCAGGGCGCGCTGTTCGGAAAGAATACCAACGCCGGCGCGATCAGCGTCGTCACGCGGCGGCCGACGCGCGACTTCGAAGGATTCCTCCGCGCCTCCGGCGAGGTCGAGCATGGCGGCTGGAACCTGGAGAGTGCGATATCGGGGCCGGTTTCCGACACGGTCAGCGTGCGGCTGACCGGGCGCGCCGGTGCGATCGGCGATACGATGACCAACACGATCACCGGGAAGGGCCAGAACGGCGCGCATTACGAAGCGGTACGGGGCCAGATCCTGTGGGAGCCGACCGACGGCTTCGACGCCTTGCTCAAGGTCGAGCATTCGTCGAACCGGATCGACGGCGGGACGACGGTGTTCAACTATATCGGCGATGCGGGCTGCGCGCTGTGCGATGCGGTGCGCAATTCGGGGGAAGAAGTTCCGGAATATCCGAGCTTCCGGCGCGCGGCGCGGACGGTGAACCCCGAATATGACGATACCGAAACGACGATGGCGCAGTTGACGATGACGCTCGACGCGGGTGACTGGACCTTCACCTCGGTCACCGCGTACCAGGAACTCGATGGGGGGGTGAATTCGGATTATGACGGACCGCTGACCTTCCTCGAATCCGACATTACCGAACAGTCGAACTCGCTGTTCCAGGAAGTGCGCGCCCAGCGCCCGATCGGCGACGACGGATCGTTCATCGCCGGGCTGACCTATATCGACACCGATCTGCACATCCAGCAGGCGTCGTTGTTCAACGCGGCGAGCGCGGGCAGCCCCGCGCCGCTCAACGGCCTGTCGACGCGCCAGTTCGACCAGGCGGGCCGCTCGCTGTCGCCCTTCGTGTCGGTCGAGGTGCCGGTCGGCCCGCAGCTGATGCTGAGCGGCAGCCTGCGCTATTCGCATGAAAAGCGCGACGGGCGCGCTCGCTCGTTCAACGACGGCGTCTTTCCGCCGACCTATCTGCCCTATGATCTCGACGAAACGCGCAAGGAAAGCCTGTGGGACTATTCGTTGCGCGCGCGCTACGAATTCAGCCGCGACGCCTATGTCTACCTGAGTTACGCGACCGGGACCAAGGGCGGCGGCTTCGTGTCGAACGACGCGTTGCTGCTCTATAACATCCAGAACGGCATCGCGACCTTCCAATATGATTCAGAGCGGGCGCGGTCCTGGGAAATCGGCGGAAAATTCCGCTTCCTGGACGGCAAGGGCAATTTCAACATCGCGCTGTTCCGCACCAACTTCAGCAACTTGCAAGTGTCCGAATACAACGGCACCGCCTTCGTCACCGGCAATGCCGCGTCGGCGATCGCGCAGGGGATCGAGGTCGACACCGACATCGGGCTCGGCGAGTACTGGCGGGTCGGGGGCAGCCTTGGCTATCTCGATGCCCATTACAAGGATTATCCGGGCGGCGCCTGCCTGTATGACGCGCCCGCGACCTGCACGCCGCAAACGAACAACCTGGCCGGCGTCCGCCTGGTGCGTGCGCCCGAATGGACCGCGAGCGGCTTCGTCGAGGGCAAATATCCGGTATCGGATCGCCTCTATGTGCTCGCGCGGCTGTCGGCGAACCATCAGTCGCGCTCGTTCTTCCAGCCCGACATGAACCCGCTCAATTCGCAAGGCGCCTTCACCAAGCTCGATGCGCGGCTCGCGGTCGGGCGCGAGGACGGCCGCTGGGAACTCGCGCTTGTCGGGCGCAACCTGACCAACAAGCTGACGACGACGCAGGGATTCAACACCCCGGTCTTTGGCGGCAACAGTCATATGGCGATGGTCGGGGCGCCGCGGACGGTGACGGTGCAGCTCTCGCTGGACTTTTGACGATGGCGGCGGCGCCAGCGGACCTGCTGTTGCTGGCCGGGGGAATCCGTCCCGGCTCGCTGAACGAACAGCTGATCGGCTGCGCCGCCGACGCCGCGCGCGGCCTGGGCATGCGAACGACCCGCCTGTCGCTGTCCGACTATCGGCTGCCGCTGTTCGGCGCCGACGCCCGGGCGGTCGACGAGGTGCCCGAGGCGATAGCCCTGAAGCACGCCTTCAGCGGCCATGCCGGGGTAATCCTGGCGAGCCCCGAGCACAACGGGTCGGTTACCGCGATGCTCAAGAACGCGATCGACTGGCTGTCGTGCCCGAGCGGGGAGGAGCCACCGCAAGCCTATCGCGCCTTTCGGCGCAAGGCCTTTGGCCTCGTGTCGGCGTCGTCGAGCCCGTTCGGCGGTCTGCGCGGCCTGTCGCAGCTGCGCCATATCCTGACCACGGTGCAGGCTTTCGTCGTGCCCGAGCAACTCAGCGTGCCGCACGCGCACCGGGCGTTCGACAGCGAGGGCCGCCTTGCCGACCCCGTTCTGGACCGGCTGATGACCGAGCTGGTGCGGTCGGTCGCGGAGGTTGCGCGGCGTTAGGGAGCAACGGCGATGCTGGCGAAGACGGAGCCGTGCGAGTGGACCCAATATTGGGATTTCGCGGACAGTCTCGGCTATCTTGCCCGGCTGATCTTTCGATCTTTTTCGGCGTTGCGCGAAGCCGAAACCATCGTGCACGGCGTCTCTGCCGGACACTGGACCTTCCTGCGCCAGCTTTGGCGCGAGGATGGAATCAGCCAGCACGAGCTGAGCTGCCGGCTCGCGATGCGCGATGCGACGACGGCGGTGGCGCTGCGCGGGCTGGAGGGCGCGGGGCTGGTCCATCGCCGCGTCAACCGCCGCGATCGCCGCGAAACGCTCGTCTATCTGACGCCGCACGCCCGGCGGCTTGCGCGCGTCCTGTTGCCCGTGACGCGCGAGGTGCAGGCGCTCGCGACCCGCGACTTTTCAGAGGAGGAGGTCGAGGTCCTGCGCCGCCTGATGCTGCGTGTGATCGGCAATCTCGCCCAGGCGGAGGTGGACCCTAGGTAAGCTCGAAGACGTCGTAGCGCACCGCGCCGCCGATCGTCGCGCCCATTCCGACGGCCACGATGTCGTTGAGCCAGGCGTAGCGTTCGTCGCCCGTTTCGAATATCGGGGCGGTACGGAAATAGATTTCGGCGCGCTCGGCATCGGTCTGCGGTCCGCCCTTGCGGGCATGTTTGTGCGCGACCGACAGGGGTCTGAGGACGCCGCGGTAGGATACGTATATCAGGGCCCCGTCATGCGTTTCCAGCGTGATCCGTGCATCGAGGCGCAGCGTGTCGTTGTCGTCGATCGTCGCCCAGTCGCCGCCGCTGGGCATCACGCGTCCGCGCAGGCGCTCGCCCTCGACCTCTCCGCCGGTGAGCGCGGCGATCATGCGGCGGCCGAAATGCGCCTTGCCGATCATCTGTTGCGGCTCGGTGAAGGCCGCGCGATACGAACAAAGATAGCGAAAGGCGGGTTCCTGCATGATCGTTCCTTTGGGAAGCGGGCGGCGGGTAATGGCCCGCCGCGGCGCCGTCAGAAGTTGAACGCGACCGTCGCGCCATAGGTGCGAGGCGGGGCGTAGGGCGTGAGAATCTGGCGATAGGGGCCGAAGTAGGTGACATAGGTCGGCACCAGCTCGTCGGTCAGATTCTTGCCCCAGAGCGATATTTCCCAAGCATCGCCGGGCCCCGCGAGCGACAGGCGGGCGTCGAGATTCTCATGCGCGGGCCAAAGCTGCTGCGGGATGTTCGACGCTTCGAAATAGGCGTCGCCGACCCAGCTGTAGTCGACGCGCAGCTTGGCCGACATATCGCCCAACGGCGCCTCTATCTGGCCGCCGACGTTGAATTTGTTCTTCGGCGAACGCGGCAGTTGGTTGCCGGTATAATCCTGGCCGGGGATCGCATATTCGGTGAACTGCGTGTCGAGATACGCATAGCTGCCGTCGAGTTGCAGCCATTGGGCCGGGCGCAGGACGGTTTCGACCTCGATGCCCTTGATTCGCGCCTTGGCGGCATTGCTGACGACGACGCAGCAGAGCGGGACGAGCTGCGAGATCTGAAGATCCGAATAGTCGGTGCGGAACGCCGCGATATTGAAGCGCAGCTTGCGGTCGAACCAGTCGGTCTTGGCCCCGATTTCATAGCCCCATGCGAATTCGGGATCATAGGGCGTGGACGCCCCCGCCGCGGTGCCCGAAATTCCCTGGAATCCGCCGCTCTTGTATCCGCGCGCGACGGATGCGTAGAGCAGGACGTCGTCGGTCGCCTTCCAGTTGAGCGCAAAGCGGGGGGTGAAGGCTTTCCAGCTCTTTTTGCCGGTCACGTCGTAGCCGGCGAGCGAGCCCAGCGGCGGCGGCAGGCCCGGGCCGTCGTCGGCCTTGTAGCCGGCGAAGCGCCCGCTCTTGCGCTCCCACGTCATGCGCGCGCCGAGCGTCGCGGTCAGCGACGGCACGATCTCATAATCGACCTGGCCGAAGATGGCGAAGCTGCGCGCGTTGACCGATTGCGGGTAGATGCCGGTGCCCGAGCTTGCCGGGGTCGGGAAGTCCTGTATCTGTCCTTCGATGCGGTCGTTATTCTCTTTCAGGAAATAGAGGCCGGTCTGACCCTTCAACCGTCCGCCCCAGGCGTCGAAGGCGAGGCGCAGTTCCTGGCTGAACTGGCTGTTGTTCTCTTCGCCGAAGCTCGTCGATTCGATCTGCGCCGGCGGGTTGACCGGATTGCTGAAGAAGGGCGTGACGAAGTTGAACTTCACCTTGCGCAGCGCGGTGAGCGACGTCAGCGTCCCGAACGGCAGGTCGACGTTGGCCTCTGCCGAATAGGTCTGGATCGTTCGCTTCACCTCGCCGTCGATATAGGCGTTCACGACGCGCGGGTCGGGATTGATGCCGACGCAATGGATGCCGCCGTCGAAGCTGGCATCGCAGTTATTGTGGCGCGGATTGCCCTTTTGATCCTGGTGCGAGACGTCGGCGCGCAGGATGATGTCGAGCGTGTCGGTCGGCACGAAGCGCAGCGCGATCCGCCCCGTCGTCAGGTTCAGGTCGTTGACGTCGTTGCCCGTCGTTTCATTATATTCGAAGCCGTCGCGCTGTTTGTGCGACAGGCCGGCCGACAGATAGACGGTGTCGCTGAGCGGCATGTTGCCGCGCGCGGTCACCCCGAAGCGGTTGTAGTTGCCGTAGGTTCCTTCGAAATGGAAACTCTCTTCGTCGTCGGGCTTGCGGCTGATGAACTGGACGAGGCCGCCGATCGCATTCTTGCCGAACAGCG
>CAZSMB010000105.1:0-1832 GCA_964607625.1 uncultured Sphingopyxis sp.
TCAGGCGCCGATCAGTCGGCGCTCGCCGGCGAGCTTGAGCATCGCCTTTTGAAGCTTTTCGAACGCGCGCACCTCGATCTGGCGGACGCGTTCGCGGCTGACGTCATAGACCTGGCTCAGATCCTCGAGCGTTTTCGGATCGTCGGTCAGGCGGCGCTCGGTCAGGATATGACGCTCGCGCTCGTTCAGCGTTTCGAGGGCTTCGTTGAGCAGGTCGTGGCGCACGTCGCGCTCTTCGGCGTCGGCGACGCGCTCGTCCTGCAGCGGTTCCTCGTCGCCGAGCAAGTCCTGCCATTGGCTGTCGCCATCCTCGCCCATCGGAACGTTGAGAGACGTATCCCCGCCCATCGCCATGCGGCGGTTCATGCTGACCACTTCATCCTCGGTAACGCCCAGGTCCTTGGCGATCTTCGCGACATTTTCGGGGCTAAGGTCGCCATCCTCGAACGCTTCGAGGTTGTTCTTCATCCGGCGAAGGTTGAAGAACAGCTTTTTCTGCGCCGCGGTGGTGCCCATCTTCACAAGGCTCCACGAGCGCAGGATGAACTCCTGAATCGACGCGCGAATCCACCACATCGCATAGGTGGCGAGGCGGAAGCCGCGTTCGGGATCGAACTTCTTCACCCCCTGCATCAGCCCGATATTCCCTTCGGAAATCAGTTCGCTGACCGGCAGGCCATAGCCGCGATAGCCCATCGCGATCTTCGCGACGAGACGAAGGTGCGACGTGACGAGCTGCGCCGCCGCCTCGCTGTCGCCATGCTCCTGAAAGCGTTTGGCGAGCATATATTCCTGCTCGGGGGTGAGGAGCGGGAATTTGCGAATTTCGGCCAGATAGCGGTTCAGGCTGGCTTCGCCGCCCAGCGCAGGCACTACGGCCGGAACATTGCTCTTGTTAGCCATTGAAAGAGTGTCTTCCCTAAAACCTGAAATCATCCTGCCGCGGTTGCTGTCCGCGGTCAAAATAGATTTTCATTCGAAACCTAAACGCGCAATTCATCGATCAGTTCCCGCATATCCGCAGGAATTTCGCTGTCGAGCGCGACTTCGTTACCGGTCACCGGATGAATAAAACCCAAATGAGCCGCATGCAATGCCTGGCGCACGAAATTCCGCGCCTTCAGTGTATCGGACAGCGGCTTGCGGGCGCGGCCGTACACCGGGTCGCCGACGAGGGGGTGTCCGATATGCGCCATGTGCACGCGAACCTGGTGCGTCCGCCCGGTTTCGAGCCGGCATTCGATCAGCGTCGCGCCGTTCAGCGCCTCGACCGTGCGGTAATGGGTCACCGCCCGCTTCCCGCGCCCCGGAGCGACCACCGCCATCTTCTTGCGGTTCGTGGCCGAACGGCCGAGCGCGGCGTCGACGGTGCCGTTCGGGGGCACGGGACGCCCGGTCGCGAGCGCTCGATAGCGGCGGTCGATGCTGTGCGCGGCGAATTGTTTCGCCAATCCCTCGTGCGCCCGGTCGTGCTTGGCCGCGACGATCAGTCCGCTCGTATCCTTGTCGATGCGGTGGACGATTCCGGGCCGCGCGACCCCGCCGATCCCCGAGAGCTGTCCCGCGCAGTGATGGAGCAGCGCGTTGACCAGCGTCCCGTCGAGGTTGCCTGCCGCGGGATGGACGACCATGCCCGCAGGCTTGTCGACGACGATCAGATGCTCGTCCTCGAAGGCGATGACGAGATCGAGGTCCTGCGCGACATTATGCGCCGGAGCGGGGGCGGGCAGGCGGATTTCCAGCGCCGCGGATGCGGCCGCCTTCGCCGCCGGGTCCCATAAGATGTCACCCCGCGCATCGGCGACCCGGCCGCCCTTTATCAGCGTCTTCAA
>CAZSMB010000105.1:1932-9347 GCA_964607625.1 uncultured Sphingopyxis sp.
TCCATGCTGGCTTCGCGCCTGTGTCACGATCTGCTCAGCCCGGTGGGCGCCTTCGCCAACGGTCTCGAATTGCTGGCCGACGAAAAAGACCCCGAAATGCGGGCGCGCTGTATCGACCTGCTCGAACAGAGTGCGCGGACATCGGCGGCGAAGCTCAAATTCTTTCGCCTCGCCTTTGGATCGGCAGGCGGGTTCGGCGAGGCGGTGCCGCCCGCCGAGGCGAAGTCGGCGATCGAAGGAATCATGGCGGACCGGCCGATCGAGCTCAACTGGATGATCGGCGACGATCCGCTGCCCAAGCCCGCGGTGAAGATCATCCTGAACCTCGCGCTGATTCTGGTCGACGCGCTGGTGCGCGGCGGGCGGCTGGATATCGGGTGCGAAAAACAGGGGGAGGGGATCGAGATCGCCCTCCACGCCGAGGCCGAGCGCATCCTGGTCGATGCCGATGTCGAACGCATTTTGCGGGACGGCGAATCGAGCGCAGCCATGACGTCACGCACCGCGCCGGCCGCGCTGGTGCAGGCGGTCGCGGCGCAGAACGAGGGGCAGGTCATGCTGGCGCGCGAAACGCCGAGTTCGCTGCTTGTCGGAGCCGTGCTCAAAGGTCGCGGGTAAAGTCCTCCTTAACCATTGTCCTTCATGGTGGCGGCTGGATTAGGGGCGCCGGTTACCGCGATGGACGATCTGCTGAACGACTTTCTTGCCGAAACGGCGGAAATCCTTGCCGAAGCGAGCGGTGCGCTCGTCGCCTGGGAGGGCGATCCCGCCGACCGCGAGCGGCTCGATGCGATCTTTCGTTCGGTCCACACCATCAAGGGCAGTTCGGGCTTTCTTTCGCTGCCGCGCATCACCGCGCTTGCCCATGCCGCCGAGGATGCGCTCGACCAGGTGCGGCGCGGGCATCGCGCCGCCGATGCGGCGCTGGTGACCGCGGTGCTTGGCGTCGTGGATCGGCTGCAGGAGCTTTGCGCCGCACTCGGGAAGAGCGATGTCGAACCGCAAGGCGACGATAGCGCGATCATCGACGCGCTCGCCGGGACCGGAGAGACGCCGGCGTCGACGCGGCCGGTCCCGTCAGACCGGGAACCGGACCGCGTCGAGGAAGAGGATTTGTCGCTCGACCTTCAGGCATGGCGTTCGATCCGGGTGCCGCTGCCGCTGCTCGACAGCGTGATGACGGGGGTTACCGACATCGTCCTGGCGCGCAACGAATTCGGCCGGATGCTGCGCGCGAGCGGTGTCGACGCGTCGGTCGTCGCCGCCTTCGACCGCCTGTCCGATTCGATTGCGGCGATGCGCCAGTCGGTCAGCCAGATGCGGATGCAGCGGATCGACAAGCTGTTCGCGCCGCTGCCGCGCATCGTGCGCGACCTGGCACAGGATCTTGGCAAGAAGGTGCAGTTCACGACCAGCGGCGGCGAGGTCGAACTCGATCGCGAGATGATGGAGAATATTCGCGATCCGCTGATTCATATCGTCCGGAACGCGATCGACCACGGTATCGAGCCGCTCGATCAGCGGGTCGCGGCGGGAAAGGGCGTCACCGCCCACCTGACGGTGCTGGCGCGCCAGTCGGGTAACCAGATCGAGATCGAGGTGCGCGACGACGGGCGCGGCCTCTCGCCGGACGCGCTGGTCGCAAAGGCGGTCGCCTCGCGCCTGGTATCCGCGGCCGAGGCGCGCGCCTTGACGCCCAAACAGAAGCTCGAGCTGATCTTCCGTCCCGGCTTTTCGACCGCGGCAAAGGTCACCTCGGTGTCGGGGCGCGGCGTCGGCATGGACATCGTCAAGGCCAACCTGGAAAAGATCGGCGGCATCGTCGAACTGCGCAACGAGGAGGGGCGCGGCCTGTCGATCGTGCTGCGGATGCCGATGACGCTGACGATCATTTCCGGGCTGATGGTTCGTGCGGCGGGGCAGTATTTCGCGATTCCGCGTGGCGCCGTGCGCGAAATCCTGCTCGAAAACAGCGACAGCGTCCGCATCGACCGCGTTGGCGGCGGCGAACTCGTCACCGTGCGCGGCGAGCAATTCCCGCTGCTGCGGCTCGAAGCGATCCTCGATTGCGAGGCGGGGGAGGACGAGGATGCCGACGAGCGTGCCGTGGTGATCGTCCGGCCGGGGCAGGGCCAGAGCTATGCGATCAGCGTCGCGGCAATCCACGACCATGAAGAACTGGTTATCAAGCCCGCCGCCCCTCCCATCATGGCGACCGGCCTCTATGCCGGGACGACGCTTCCCGACAGCGGGCAGCCCGTGCTGCTGCTCGATGTGCAGGGCGTCATGGCGGCCGCCGCGATCGATGCGTCGGACGCGGAGCGCAGCGAGAGCGACGGGCCCGCCGCCCCCGAGGACGAGGGTCGCGAAATGGCGCAACTTCTGTTGTTCCGCGACACCGACCAGCGCCTTCGCGGCATCCGGTTGTCGGTGATCGAGCGCGTCGAGGAGGTTCCGGCGGCGGCGCTGTTCGAAAGCGGGGGTGCGGTGCGGGTGCAGATCGGCGAACGGATATTCCCGGTGCACGCGGCGCGCCTGCCCGAAACCGACGCGGCGGTCAAATTGCTCCGGCTGTACGACGGGCGGTCGATCCTCTGCTATCCGATCGACGCGGTGATCGACATCGTGCGCCTTCCCGACGCGATCCAGCCCGCCGCCACGCCCGGCCTGATTGCCGGCGTGGTGTTGGTCGGGGGCGATCCGGTCGAGCTGATCGATCCCTTCTGGCTGATGGAGCGTTGCGATCCCGCGACGTCGATTGCGGCGCTCCCGCAACGCCAGCCGCTGTGCAGCCTGGCTGGCGACGAGGACGGTTGGGGCAATAATTTCCTCGCGCCGCTATTGCGACAGGCCGGATATCGCGTCGCGGGCGCCGATGACGCGCATGCCGAGCGTCCCGACGTCCTGCTCTGTCTGGCCGACGATCCGGCCCAATGCCGCATCGACGGGGACGTTCCGATGATCCGGTTGCGCGCCTCGCTCGCGGCGGCCGGTCCGGAGGACGAGACCGTCTATCGCTACGATCGGCAGGCGCTGCTCGAAGCGTTGCACGCGCGACTCGCGAAAGGGGCGGCATGATGGACAATCTTTATCTCGTCGCGCGAATTGCCGACACGCGCGTCGCGCTGCGCAGCCGCGCGATCAACTCGGTGGTCACGGTCGGAACGCCGGTACGCGTGCCGGCGGCGCCGCCCTATGTCGCCGGACTGTTCGCGCTTCGCAGCCGCGTGCTGACGCTGATCGATCCCCATGTCGTCGTCGGCCTGCCCCCGGTACCGGTGGTCGAAGGACAGCGGGTTATCGTCGTCGATGTCGCGGGACATGGCTATGCGCTGCTGGCCGACGAGATCGAGGACGTGTGTTTCATCGATGCTCCCGAACGGCGCATCGCGGGAAAACTGCTGCCGGGATGGGCGCGCGTCGCCGACGCGGTGATCGAGCATAGGGGCGCTTCGCTGCTGGTGGTCGATCCTGCCGAACTGATCGCGCAGCCGGTCGCGCACGCAGCATGAATCCTGTGGGTTATTAACGGGCTGGACACTCCTTTGGGTTACCACGGCGCGAACCTCGGGGGGGTCGGAGGGATATATATGTCGAAATCTTGCCTGGTCGTCGACGACAGCAAAGTCATTCGCAAAGTCGCGCGCCATATTCTTGAAAGCATGGCCTTTGCGGTCGAGGAGGCCGCGGACGGCCAGGAAGCGCTGAGCTTCTGCCGCGCCAATCGTCCCGACGTGATCTTGCTCGACTGGAATATGCCCGTGATGAGCGGAATGGAATTTCTGGGCGCTTTCAATGATCTGGACTATGGTCTTGAGGAGCGGCCGCGCGTGGTCTTTTGCACGACGGAGAACAGCATCGACCATATCCGCGCCGCCATCGAGGCGGGCGCCGACGAATATGTGATGAAGCCGTTCGACCGCGAAACGCTCGAAGGAAAGCTCCAGCTCGTCGGCGTCGCCTGAGGAAGACGGTGACCCGCTACCAGCCCGACCTGCCAGACCCCGCCGCGGCGACCGAGGTCGCCTCCCCGCGCAGCGTGCGGGTCATGCTCGTCGACGACAGCCTCGTCGTGCGGAGCATCCTTGAGCGGATCGTCGAGCAGCGACCCGAGCTCAAGATATGCGCCTCGGTTGCGTCGGCCCGCGAGGCCCTCGCCTATCTTGCGTGCGAGCCGGTCGACGTCGTGGTACTCGATATCGAAATGCCGGGCATGAACGGCATCGACGCGCTGCCGCATATCCTGGAACGCGCGCAGGGCGCTCGCGTCCTGATCCTTTCGTCGAACTGCGTCGAGGGCGGCCCGGCGGCGATCGACGCGCTGGCGCTCGGGGCGAGCGATACACTTGCCAAGCCCGGACGGGGCAGTTTTTCGGGGCGCTTCGCCGAAGTGCTGACCGACCGAATCCTGACCCTGGGACAGCAACAGGTGCCGCTGCCCATTCTGTGCGCGCTGCCGCAGGTGACATCGCCGTCGCCGGCCACGGTCCACGCAGTCCAGTCGGTCGACTGCATCGCGGTCGCCGCGTCGACCGGTGGCATCCCGGCCTTTTCCAACTTCCTGGCGCATCTGGACCCCCGGGTGACCGCGCCCATCCTGCTCACCCAGCATTTGCCCGACGCCTTCATGGAATTTTACGCCCGCCAGATCGCGACGATGACCGCGCGGCGCGTCCTGGTGGCCGAAGCCGGGACGAGGATTCAGCCCGACCATATCTATCTGGCGCCCGGCGACGCGCACCTGCTTGTCGTCGCGGGCGCGCACGGCGCGGAGATTGCGTTGGATCGGCGACCGGTCGCCAACGGCTGCTGCCCGTCGGCCGATCCGATGCTCGATTCGGTCGCCTCCTTCTATGGCAAGGGCGGGGTCGCGGTGATCCTGAGCGGCATGGGACGCGACGGCGCGCAGGGCGCCGCCCGACTGAAGGCCGAAGGCGGCACCGTCTTTGCCCAGGCGCCCGAAAGCTGTGTGATCTGGGGTATGCCCGGCGCCGTCAGCAAAGCGGGTATCGCGGCCGCGACGCTGAACCCGGACGCCATCGCGCTGATGCTTGGGACGTTTCGCGGGAGCCGCGGGCGATGATGGGCGGAGGCGGAAGCGATTCGGCGTATCGCGTGCTGATGGGCGTGCTCGAATCGCGCACCGGCCAGACGCTGTCGCCAAGCCGCATCTGGCGGATCGAGATGTCGCTGAAGCCCGTGATGCAACGGCACGGCATCGGCGATCTCGACGCGCTGGTTGCGGCGCTCGTGACATCTACGAGCCGGCAATTGCTCGACGACACGGTCGACGCGATGTTGAACAACGAGACGTTTTTCTATCGCGAACACAGCGTGTTCGACGATATCGCGACCAAGGCGCTCGACCATGTTCGCCGGGCCAATGCCGCCTCGCGCCGCCTGACCATCTGGCATTGCGGCGTGTCCACGGGTCAAGAAGCCTATTCGCTGGCGATGCTGCTGGCAGAACAGGCAGGGACATGGGCGGGCTGGACGATCCAGATCGTCGGAACCGACGTCAGCTATCATGCCATATCGCGCGCGCGGATCGGCCTCTATTCGCAGTTTGAAATCCAGCGAGGCCTGCCGGTGCAGCGGATGGTGAACTGGTTCGACCAGACCGACGCGGGCTGGCTCGCCAAGGCCGACCTGCGCCGCCGCGTCGATTTTTCGGTCCAGAACATGCTTGTCGACCGCCCGCCGCTTGCCGCGCCCGCCGACCTGGTCTTCTGCCGCAACCTGCTGCTCTATTTTGCGAAGCCGATGCGCGAAAAGGCGTTTGCCCGGCTGCGTGCCGCCGCGGCACCGCAAAGTTTCCTGGTCCTTGGCGCCGGGGAAACGGTGCTCGGCCAGACCGACCAGTTCGTTGCCAGCCAGCGCTTGCGCGGTCTGTACGAGCCCGCCGACCAGCGGACGCGCTACGCCGCCTGACCTTGCAATTTGTCCGCCGCTGTCGCAAGCGGAGCGAAGGGCCGGGCGCCCGGGGCCGCAGCAAGGATGGACAGCGAGACGCATGAGCGATTTTATCGAACGCTGGTCTCCCAATTTCGATGAGCGTTTGCTGCCTATCTCGATGATCGTGCTGCATTATACCGGCATGAAGACGGGGGCCGAAGCGATCGACCGACTCGCCGATCCGGCAGCAAAAGTGTCGGCCCATTATGTCGTCAGCGAAGATGGCCAGATCACCCATATGGTGCCCGAAGACAAGCGCGCCTGGCACGCGGGCAAATCGCACTGGCGCGGGATCGGGGACGTCAATTCCGCAAGTGTCGGGATCGAGATCGTCAACCCGGGCCACGAATGGGGGTATGTTCCCTTTCCGGCGGAACAGGTCGCCTCGGTCGTCCGGCTCGTCCATCTGATCAAGGACCGCTACGCGATCACCCGCGGCAACATCGTCGGCCATTCGGATATCGCCCCCGCGCGCAAGCAGGACCCCGGCGAACTGTTCCCGTGGGGCGAACTCGCCCGCCGCCGGCTGGCGCTGCCGCGCCCGACGAAGAAGCTGACCGATCCGTTGTGGACCGACGCCGGATTCCTGCTCGCGCTCGAACGGTTCGGCTATGACGTGACCGATGGTTTCGCCGCGACGGTGGCGTTCCAGCGCCGCTTTCGCCCCGAACTGATCGACGGAACGATCGACGGCGAATGCCGCGCGATCCTGTTGGCGCTGCTTCTGCCGCAGCCCGAGGGGGATTGACCGGCTGGGATCGACCAGAGAGGACCGAAAGCGACCCTTCCTCTTCTCGTCACCCCGGACTTGATCCGGGGCCCATGACTTCGGCGCTGCTATGGATCCCGGATCAAGTCCGGGATGACGAATATCAGTGAACGACCGGAAGTCGACAATCCACATCTTCAACTTTGTCGTTCCCGCGAAAGCGGAAACCCAGGGCGGAGTTGCGCAACCCTGGATCCCCGCTTTCGCGGGGATGACAAAAGTTGGCAATGGCCGCTTCCCACCCCATTTCCGCCCTTCGCGCAATCGCTCGCAATCGGCGCTCGTTCGCGCTATAGTAGTGGCAGCCAGAGGGTCGGGCGATCGCCGCCGCGCGTAAGCGCGGGGGAGGAAAGTCCGGGCTCCACGGAAACCACGGTGCCGGATAACGTCCGGCGGTCCCCGTGAGGGGATCAGGGAAAGTGCCACAGAGAGCAGACCGCCAAAGGCTTCGGCCCGGCGAAAGGTGAAAGGGTGCGGTAAGAGCGCACCGCGCGGACGGTAACGGACGCGGCACGGCAAACCCCACCGGGAGCAAGGTCGAATAGGGATGGCAAGAGGCAACTCAGGGCTGGTTCCGGCCCCGCCGTCCGGGTTGACTGCTTGAGCGTTCGGGCAACCGCACGCCTAGAGGAATGATCGCCCATCCCCGGCAACGGGGTGGACAGAACCCGGCTTACAGACCCTCTGGCTT
>CAZSMB010000106.1:0-9284 GCA_964607625.1 uncultured Sphingopyxis sp.
GCATGGCGGATCTGGTCATAGCTGAGGCCGAGCGCCTCGGCCGCGACCTTCTGGTTGTAGCGACAGCGCGCCATCGTGTCGGCCAGGATCTGCCGTTCATAGCCGTCGACGGCGGCGCGCAGGTCGCTGACCGGGCCGGTGGGCGCAGCGGCGGGGACGTTCGGTTCGGCGGTCGGAGGCGCGGCGCCGGCTGCGACGGACGCCGGTGCGGTGCGGACCGCGGGCTGCCAGGGGCTGGCGAACGGGTCGAACGTCAGGGCATCGACCGGCCGTTCGGGATCACCCCAGCGATAGATGGCGCGCTCGATCACATTCCGCAGTTCGCGGACATTGCCCGGCCAGTCGTGCCCCTCCATCGCGGCGAGCGCACGCGGCCCGAAACCGGGCCATTCCTCCCAGCCGATCACCGCCGCCATGCGTTGTCCGAAATAGGTCGCGAGCACCTCGATATCGCCCTCGCGCGCGCGCAGGGGGGGCAGGGTAATGACCTCGAACGAGAGGCGGTCGAGCAGGTCGGCGCGAAACCTGTTATTCTCCACCAGCGCGGGCAGATGTTCGTTCGTCGCCGCGACGATGCGGACGTCGACGCGCGTCGGGCGCGACGCGCCGACGCGCGTCACTTCGCCATATTCGACCGCGCGCAACAGGCGCTCCTGCGCCGCCATCGACATCGTCGCCAGCTCGTCGAGGAACAGCGTCCCGCCGTCGGCTTCCTCGAAGCGTCCGGCGCGACTGCGCGTCGCGCCCGTGAAGGCGCCCGCTTCGTGCCCGAACAGTTCGGCCTCGATCAGCGTTTCCGGCATCGCGGCGCAATTCAGGATGACATAGGGCTTGTCCCAGCGCGCCGACAGGCGGTGGAGGCGCTCGGCGATCAGTTCCTTGCCGGTGCCGCGCTCGCCGATGACCAGCACGGGGCGATCGAGCGCCGCCGCCTGGCTCGCGCGATCGACCGCATCCTGAAAGGCCGCCGACTGGCCGATGAATTGCGTTTCGCGCTCCATTCCCAATCATTGGCAATATTTCCCGCTGATTGGCAAGGCAAATCGACTTCCAACCCGAATCCGGGATGAAGTTGGGCGGTTTTCAGCGGTTTTGGTCAATTGGCACGGTCCCTGCAGAGATTGGGACGAACCGGCGCAAGATCGTGCCGGCGCAGTCAGAACAGGGAAGGTTGAACCATGAAGACGATGTTTGCCCAGGCCGTCACTTTCGCGCTCAGCGCGGCGGGAGCGCTGGCCATCCTCGTCGGCGTGATCGACCATCCCCAGATCGCCGTGAGCGCCACCGGACACCCCGTCGGTACGCTCGCGGTGATCGCTGCGGCTTCCCCGGCGGTCGGCCACATGGCCTGACCGGCTCTGGTGCCGGGGCACTCTCCCCCCTTGCCCCGCCCCGGCACCAGCATTCATTCAAGGTCTCGAAAAACAGTTTCGATCAGGAGTTAGCATAATGGGTATTTTCTCACGAACCCGCGACATCATCGCCGCCAACGTCACCGATTTGCTCGACCGCGCGGAAGACCCCGAAAAGATGATCCGCCAGATCATCTTCGAGATGAACGAGACGCTGGTCGAGGTGCGCGCCTCCGCCGCCCGCACGATCGCGGATCAAAAGGAAATGCGCCGCCACATCAGCAAGCTCGAAAGCCTGCAGGACAGCTGGAAGGAAAAGGCCGAACTCGCGCTGTCGAAGGACCGCGAAGACCTGGCCACCGCCGCGCTCGTCGAAAAGCAGAAGGCCGGCGACATGGCCGAAAAGCTGAAGGCCGAGATCGCGGTCCTCGACGACGCGCTCAAGGGATATGAGGCCGACATCGCCAAGCTGCAGAAGAAGCTCAGCGAAGCGCGGGCGCGCCAGTCGGGCATCGTCAACCGCCTCGAAAGCGCCGAAAACCGTTACAAGCTGCGCGAGATGACGAGCGGCGACCGGGTCGAAGACGCGTTCTCGCGCTTCGAAGTGCTCGAACGCCGCGTCGACGAGGCCGAAGGCCGCGCCGAAGCGCTGGGCCTCGGCTACAAGAAGTCGCTCGACGAAGAGATCGCCGAGTTGCAGGCCGCCGACAAGGTCGCCGACGAACTCGCCGCGCTGAAGGCCGCGCAGGGCAAGAAATAAGGAGCCGGACCGATGGAAGAAGTCATCATTGTCCCGATCGTCATCGGAACGCTCTTCCTCGGTCTGCCCTGGCTGATCCTCCACTACATCACCAAGTGGAAGCAGGCCAAGACGCTGACCGGAGAAGACGAACAGCTCCTCGACGAACTTTACGATACGGCTCGCCGGCTCGAGAATCGTCTTCATACCGTCGAACGCATCATCAGCGCCGACCATCCCGATTTCCGCCCCGCGGTACGCAGCGATGAAGACCTGGCGCAACTTGAAAACATGACTCGGAGGAATTGAGATGTCTGCCAGCCGCACGAAATTCTATCTCGACAAGCAGAACGCCAAGTGGAGCGGCGTGTGCGCGGGGATCGCGGACTACAGCGGCATCGACGCGCTGTGGGTCCGGGTCGGCGCGGTGCTGCTCACCTTGATGGGCGGTTTCCCCTGGACGCTGATCGCCTATTGGCTCGTTGCCTGGATGGCGACGCCCAAGCCCTTCGCCCTCTATGCCACGCAGGAAGAGGCGAAATTCTGGCAGGGCGTGCGCTCGAACCCCAGCGCCTCGACCCGCGACATCCGCTCGCGCTTCCGCGACATCGATCGCCGGCTTGCCGACATCGAACAATATTACACCAGTCACAACCGCCGCCTTGCCGACGAGATCGACGCGCTGCGCTGAGCAGGAACCGATCGGGCAACGGGGTCAACAGGGAGAATGAAAATGAGTTGGGGCAGCCCGTCCTTCGTCCTCATAATCATCGGGATGTCGATGGTTGGATGGATGGTGACGACCTGGATGCGCGCCAAGCATGGCTATCCGGTCGAGAATGAGTGGGGTGAAACGGTTCATCGAACCGCCCCCGACGCTGATCGAAAAATCGCCTTGCTCGAAAACGACAATGCCAAGCTCGCCGACAAGATCGTCCGGCTCGAGGAACGCATTTCGGTGCTCGAACGCATCGCGACCGAAACCGGCGGACAGGCGGCGCAGCTCGCCGAACAGATCGACCGGCTGCGCTGACAGGGAGGATTGGACAATGGATTTCATTTTGCTGAAGGAAACGATCGCTCCCGTCGCAGTGATCATCGCTCTCGCGGCGATCGCCGGCTGGGTCTTTACCACCTGGCTCCGCGTCAAGAACGGCTATCCGCTCGACGGCGCGTGGGGGCAGGCGGTCTATCCCAAGACCAGCGACGAGGCGATGGAGCGCGTCAAGCTGATCAGCCAGGAAAATGCCCAGCTGCGCGCCGAACTCGGCTCGGTCAAGGATCGCCTCGCGGTGGTCGAGCGCATCGTCACCGACGAAGGGCACCGCATCAGCAGCGAGATCGAGGCGCTGCGGCGCCCGGCCAACTGAGGAACGAAACGATGAACGGCTATTTCATTCTCGGCTTTTTCTTCATCGTGGTCGGCATCCCGGTGATCCTGGGCGTGGGCGGCGACATGTACAGGCGCCACCTGAAGTTCAAGGAAAAGCAGCTTCAGGCGATCAGCAACGAAACCGCCGAAAAGGCCGCGCAATATGCCGCGCACACCGAACGGCTGGAGCAGCGCATGCGCGTCCTCGAACGCATCGTCACCGACCGCGGTATCGAGGTCGCGGACGAGATCGAGAAGCTGCGCGACGCGCCGCTCAACTGACAGGAAAGATTGAGAGGAGATGCGCCATGGGTGACGAAATCTGGATCTTGATCCCGCTCGCTCCCTTCGTCCTTACGGGCTTTATCGTCTGGTCGAAGCATCAGCAGAAGATGATCGAGAAGCAGTCCGAGATGACGGCGGAAAAGGCGGCGCAATATGCGACGCAGACCGAAAAGCTTGAGGCGCGCGTGCGCGTCCTCGAACGCATCGTGACCGACCGCGGCATCGATGTGGCCGACGAAATCGAAAAGCTGCGCGACGCGCCGCTCAACTAATACGACAGACACGAAAGGATCCTCCCCCATGAACCCGTTTGAAATGGTCATCGGCATCGTCCTCATCGTGACGATCGGCAGCGTCGTTCGCGCCAAATATGGAGCGCATCCGGGCGGGTTCCGGGGGCGCCGCGGGCTTTACGGCCCCGATGCCGCGCCGCCGCGCGACGATGCCGAGACCAAGGCGTTGCAGGCCGAGATCCGCGCGCTCAAGGACCGCATCCAGGTGCTCGAACGCATTGCCACCGACAACAACCGCGCCGTCAGCCTCGACGAGGAAATCGAGAAGCTGCGCGACCGGTCCCATCCGTAACAGCGACGAAGAAGGAGCCGATCCATGGGCACCATGACGTCCGACCTCACCACCAACCTGCTGACCGCATCGGTCGCGCTCTCCGCGCTCGCGATCGTCAGCCTCGTCGCGCTGCGCGGCTGGCGGGACTGGATCCAGCTCAAACGCGAGGAACTGGCCGCGGGACACGTCCCGGCGCAGGATCCCACGGTCCCGCACGCCGGCTCGCGCATCGAGATCGCCGACCTCAAGGAACGGCTGCGCAAGCTCGAAGCGATCGCGGCGGGGGTCGACCTTTGACACTTCCCGCGTCCGGGCCTGCGACCGGACGCGCCTGACCGCCGCGACGCGCGGGCCGCGCGCATCGCCTGCACGGCCCGGCGGCCCTCTCCGACAACGACAACAAAGGGGGCCGAAGCCCCCTCTGCCCGATAGCCCGGTCTATTCGGTCGGGAAGCCCCGCCGTTCGAGCAGCGCCTTCACATCGGGGTCGCGGCCGCGGAAGGCGCGATAGGCTTCGGCGCGGTCGGTTTCGTTGCCGGTCATCAGCAATATGGTGCGAAAGCGGTCGGCGACCTTGCGGTCCCACGGCCCGCCGGCCTCGGTGAAGGCGGCCCAGGTGTCGGCGTCCATCGTTTCGGACCAGAGATAGCTATAATAGCCCGCCGAATAGGCGTCCGAGCTGAACAAATGGCCGAACTGCGGCAGCCGGTGCCGCATCACGATTTCCTTCGGCATCCCGATGTCGGCGAGCGTTTCGCGCTCGAACGCGTCGATGTCGGTCACCGGCTCGGTGCGGTCGTGGAGCTTCATGTCGACGATCGCGCTGGCCAGATATTCGACCGTGTCGAAGCCCTGGTTGAACTTCTGGCTCGCCAGGATCTTGTCGACCAGCGCCTGCGGCATCGGCTCGCCAGTCTTGTAGTGCGTCGCGTATTTCGACAGCACTTCGGGCGTCAGCAGCCAATTCTCGTTCACCTGGCTGGGATATTCGACGAAGTCGCGCGGCACGCCCGCCAGCCACGGATATTTGACGTGCTGGAGCAGATAATGGATGCCGTGGCCGAATTCGTGGAACAGCGTCGAGGCATCGTCCAGGCTGACCAGCGTCGGTTCGCCCTTCGCCCCCTCGGTGAAATTATTGTTGTTGGAGGCCAGGACATTGCGGTCGCCGCCCAGCGTCTGCTGGCTGCGATAGGTCGTCATCCACGCACCCGAGCGTTTGCCGTCGCGCGCGAAATTGTCGAGATAGAGCACCCCGACATTCTCGTTCGTCTTCAGATTATAGACCTCGAAGGTCTTTACCTTGGGATCGAACACCGGGATGGTTCCCGTATTTTCGCGGAAGCCCAGATCATAGAGCCGCCCCGCCGACCAGAACATCGCGTCGCGCAGCTTGTCGAGCTGGAGATAGGGCTTCACCTCGCTTTCATCGAGGTCGTATTTCGCCTTGCGCACCTTTTCCTGGTAATAGCGATAGTCCCACGGCTCGATGCTGATCTTCGGCCCCTTGCCGGCCTTTGCCTCGGCGTCGGCGATCGCCTGCATATCGGCGACCTCTTCGTGGACGCGCGCGACCGCCGCGGGCCAGACCTTCATCATCAGGTCCATCGCATGGTCTGGGGTCTTCGCCATCGTGTCCGCCATGCGGTAGTCGGCGTGGGTGTCGAAGCCGAGCAGTTCGGCGCGCGCCTGGCGCAGCTTCAGGATTTCGGCGATCGTCGCATTGGTGTCGTTGGCATCGCCATTGTCGCCGCGATTGACGAAGGCGCGCCACACCTTCTCGCGAAGCGCGCGGTTGGTCGCATTCTGGAGCACCGGCTGCGCCGACGAGCGGGTATTCTTGATCGCCCATTGGCCGGGCTTGCCCTGCGCCTCGGCAGCGGCGGCGAGCGAGGCGACGAAGGCGGGCTCGAGCCCGTCGAGTTCGGCCTTGTCGGTGACGAACGTATAGAGCTTTTCGTCGGCGAGCAGCTTCGACGAAAAGGTAGAGAACAGCCCTTCGAGCTTCGAATTCATCTCGACCAGCTTCGCCTTGTCGGCGGAGGACAGGTTGGCGCCGTCGCGGACCATCTCGTCATAGCTGCGTTCGACGATGCGGATCTGCTGCGCGTCGAGCCCGCGGTCGTGGCGCGTGTCGTATATCGCCTTGTAGCGCGCAAAGAGTTTGGGATCGAGATTGAGTTCGGTGAAGAAGCTCGACAGCTTCGGGCTCCATTCGGCGTCGATCTCCTCGACGCGCGGGGTCGACTTGTTCGACGTCTGGACACCCCACAGCGCGAAGAGCCGTTCCATCGTCTCGCCGGCGAGCATCATCGGCACGAACGTATTGTCGAAGGTCGGCGCGTCGGGATTGTCGATCACCGCCTGCACTTCGGCCTTCGTCTCGGCCATCGCCTTTTCGAACGCGTCGGGGAAGAGTTCGGGGTCGAGCTTGTCCCACGGCGGCACGCCTTCATAGGGGCCGGTCCAGGGCGCGAGCAGCGGGTTGCCGCGGGCGGGCGCGCTCGCGGCCGGCGCGGTGGCGGGTTCGGTGGCGGTGGCGGGGGTCTGGCTGTCCATGCCCGCATAACCCGCGAAAAGCGCGGTGGATGCAAGCAGCATCGACAGGGACCGGTGGGGGGACGCGGAACGCGACATTTGTTATCTCCCGGGGGCTTTGGTTTCGAACGAAACCATGTCGAGGCGACTTAACCCGATAGGACGGCACGGCGCAAGCTAGGGAGGTCGGGCCGGCGGATGGTCGAAGCATGGCGGAGGGGCCGTGGGGTGGGAAGCGGTCGTTCGACCGAACCCCTCCTCTTCAGAGGAGGGGCTTAAGAACGCTACGGTCCGTTCACTGATATTCGTCATCCCGGACTTGATCCGGGATCCATAGCAGCGCCGAAGTCATGGACCCCGGATCAAGTCCGGGGTGACGAGGAAAGGAAGGTCAGCCTTCAGTCGCTTTCCCTATCGCGAATCGTCGCGCGGTTCAGCCGCCAAAGCCCGGCTGGGCGATCCCCGGCACATCGACGCGGAAGGTGAAGAGGCCCCCCGCGTGCGGCTGGCGTGCGCGCTCCTCGTCGGTGAGATTCTTCCCCGCGCTGGTGACGAAGGCGGTGCGAAGGTCGGGGCCGCCCAGCGTGATCATCGACGGACGCTGCACCGGCAGGTCGACGGTCTGGAGCAGTTCGCCCGCAGGGGACAGGCGCACGACGCGCCAGCCGTCCCACAGCGCCGACCAATAACAGCCTTCGGCGTCGACCGTGCCGCCGTCGGGGCGGCCGGTGCCATGCTCGAACTGGTGGAACAGCCGCCCTTCGCCGAGCAGACCCGTGACCGGATCGACGTCATAGGCTTTCAAGGCGTGGGTCGGCGTGTCGGCGTGATAGAAGATGCGGCCGTCGGGACTGAACGCCGCGCCATTGCTCGTCAGCAGGCCGTCCAGTTGCGTGTGGAGCGTGCCGTCGGGGTCGAGCCGATAGAGATGCGCGGCCGGGTTGGCTTTGTCGCTCGTCACGCTGCCGACCCAGAAGCGCCCGGCGGCGTCGACGCAGGCATCGTTGCAGCGTTGTTCGGGAATGTCGGCGAGCATCTGCGGTCCGAAGGCGCGCGGTGTGTCGCCCCACGTATCGATCAGCGCGCAGCCGTCCTTCAACCCTGCAATCAGTCCTCCGCCGGCGCGCGGCGCGATGCAGCCGACCGGCCCGTCGAGCTGCATCACCTCGTCGCCACGGGTCGCGAGATCGGTGCGGTGGATGCGGTGCGCGTCGATGTCGACCCAATAGAGGCGGCCGTCGGCGCCGTTCCAGCGCGGCGATTCGCCCAGCAGCGCGCGGGCGTCGAGAAGCAGGTCAACCATGTGCGCGCCTTAGCGCGGGCCGGCGCCGCTGCCCAGCGTCGCAGACCTATTCGTCGCGCCCGCGCAGGCGGGGGCCGCTGTCGGTTCACACAGCCTCGCAGGAAAGGCGGCCTGCGGCCCCCGCCTGCGCGGTGGCGAGGGGCAACAAGTTTCATGCCGTAGCGGCATTTCCACTTGACGTGGACGTAAACGTAAGGTCCATTGGCCCTCGAAGGACGCGCCGCGATGCGCGGCCATTTGCCGCGAACGGGAAAGGAAGATCATGTCGCTCGATAATCTGTCGCGCACCGCCTATAACGAGGACCATGAGGCGTTCCGCGCGACGGTGCGCCAGTTCCTCGAAAAGGAAGTCGCCCCGAATCAGGCGAAATGGTCCGAGGACAAGATCGTCCCCAAGGCGCTGTGGCCCAAGGCGGGCGAGATCGGCATGCTTTGCCCGACGGTGCCCGAGGAATATGGCGGGCTGGGCCTCGACTTCGGCTATAATGCGATCGTCGACGAGGAAAGCGCCTATTACGGCCGCGTCACCACCGGCTTTTCGCTCCAGTCGGATATCGTCACCAACTATATCGTCCGTTACGGTAGCGAAGAGCAGAAGAAGCATTGGCTGCCCAAGATGGTGTCGGGCGAAGTGGTCACCGCGATCGCGATGACCGAGCCGGGTACCGGCAGCGATCTTCAGGGCATGCGCACGACCGCAAAGAAGGATGGCAATCATTATGTCATCAACGGGTCGAAAACCTATATCACCAACGGACAGAATGCCGACCTGATCCTGGTCTGCGCCAAGACCGATACCGAGGTGCAGCCGGCGTGGAAGGGCGTGTCGATCGTCCTTGTCGAGGCGGAGCGCGAAGGGTTCGAGCGCGGCCGCAACCTCGACAAGATCGGGCAGGACGAAGCCGACACGTCCGAACTCTTCTTCAACGACGTGCGTGTGCCGATCACCAACTGCCTGGGCGAAGAGGGGCAGGGCTTCATCTATCTGATGAGCGAGCTGCCGCAGGAACGCCTGTCGATCGCGGTCAGCGCGCAGGCGTCGGCGCAGCGCGCTTTCGACGATACGGTCGACTATACCCGCGACCGCAAGGCGTTCGGCAAGCCGATCCTCGACTTCCAGAACAGCCG
>CAZSMB010000107.1:0-7048 GCA_964607625.1 uncultured Sphingopyxis sp.
GTCGACGCGGCATGTCAGGGGCACGGCCGAACCGAATAATAGCAGCGGGAGGCGGGTTTTCATGCATTTCGATGTGGTGATTGTCGGCGGGGGGCATGGCGGGGCGCAGGTGGCGGTGATGCTGCGGACGCAGAAGTTCGAAGGCAGCATCGCGATCGTCGGCGACGAACCCGAACTGCCCTATGAGCGCCCGCCGCTGTCGAAGGAATATTTCGCCGGCGAGAAGGAATTCGAGCGCATCCAGCTGCGCCCCGCCAGATATTGGGACGAGCGCGACGTGACCATGCTGCTCGGCAAGCGCGTCGTTGCGGTCGACTCGGCCGCTCACACGGTCACCACCGATGGCGGCGAGACGATCGGCTATGGCAAGCTGGTCTGGGCGACCGGCGGGCGTCCGCGGATGCTGCCGATTCCGGGCGGCGACCTGCCGGGCGTGCAGGGGGTTCGCACCCGCGCCGACGCCGACGCGATGAAGGCCGCTGCCGAGACGGCGAAACAGATCGTCGTGATCGGCGGCGGCTATATCGGCCTCGAGGCCGCGGCGGTGTTGAGCAAGGCGGGGAAAAAGGTCGTGCTCCTCGAGGCGCTCGACCGCGTGCTCGCGCGCGTCGCGGGCGAGGTTCTGTCGCGCTTCTATGAAAAGGAGCATCGCGAGCATGGCGTCGACGTCCGCCTCGGCGTGTCGGTTGCGGCGATCGAAGGCAGCGATCAAGTGACCGGCGTCCGGCTCGCGGACGGCGAGGTGATCCCTGCCGACCTGGTGATCGTCGGCATCGGCATCGTCCCCGCGGTCGAGCCGCTGATCGCGGCGGGGGCCGAAGGCGGCAACGGCGTGCTCGTCGATGGCTATTGCAAGACGAGCTTGCCCGACATCTATGCGATCGGCGATTGCGCCGCGCACGAGAACGCCTTTGCCGAGGGCGCGTGTATCCGTCTGGAGTCGGTCCAGAATGCCAATGACCAGGCCAATGTCGTGGCGAAGGGCATTTGCGGCGCCGAGGCACCCTATCATGCGATCCCTTGGTTCTGGTCGAACCAGTATGATCTGAAACTCCAGACCGCGGGGCTTTCGACCGGCCACGACCAGGCAGTCCTGCGCGGCGCCCCCGCTACGCGCAGCTTCTCTGTCGTGTACCTCAAGGCCGGCAAGGTCATCGCGCTCGACTGCGTCAATGCGACCAAGGATTATGTGCAGGGCCGAATGATCGTCACAGCGGGCGTGACCGCCACGCCGGAACAGCTCGCCGACACGGCCACGCCGCTCAAGGCGCTGTTGCCGGGCTAGGCAGCGGGCGGCGGTGCTTCGTCGAACGCGCGCTTCAGCGTCGCCTTGACGTTGCGGAGCAACCGCCTCAGCGCGACGATCACCACCACCGCCGCGACGGCGAGCAGGATCGCGATGCCGATGGCGAGTGGCGGGAAGGCGATGGCGAGCGCCAGCAGCCCGCCGGTCGCGACATCCTCGCCGGTCGACACCACGGCGTTGCTATACGGTTCGGGGCTGATGTTCACGACCGCCCGGGTCGTGGCCTTGGCTCCGTGGCTCAGCAGGGCGCCGCCTCCGCCGAGCAGGAAGGCGACGACTTGCCACGCCGGATCCGACGAATCGACGAGCGCCAACGCGAGCAGCGCGCCGCCGAGCGGCCGGATGACGCCGTGAACGGTATCCCAGGCCGAATCGATCCAGGCGACCTTGTCGGCAAGAAATTCGGCGACCGTTCCTAGGGCCGCGATTCCCAATACCCAGGGATTGGCCAGAATCTGCAACGCCTGCAAATGTTCGGGAAGCGGCAGCCAGTGGAACGTCATCGCGACGCCGGCGGCGAAGATCGTCAGATAGAGGCGCCATCCCGCCAGGAGGCTCAGACTGCCCGCCACCCCGAGGATTTCGACGATGCTCACGGCAGTCCTCTCCCGACCGGTTGCTTGCGGGGCTATCCTGCACGCCATCGTCCCGGCTCGCAATGGCCTGATGACAACCCTGCCTTCTCTGGGTATCGACCTTCTCATGACGGATAATAATTCGCAGGAGACAGGCGCGACGGCGTTGCCCGAAGGCGCGATCCCGGCCGCGACGCTGGTGATCATGCGATCTGCGGAGAGCGGCGGTGCCGACGAGATATTGATGGTCAAGCGGGCGAAGACGATGGCGTTCGCCGCCGGAGCCGTCGTCTTTCCCGGCGGGCGGATAGACCCCGACGACTATTGTGTAGCGGCGCGCCACGGGTTTGCCGCCGACGACGCCGAAGCGGCGGCACGGGTCGCGGCGCTGCGCGAGACGCTGGAGGAAACCGGACTTGCCGTCGGATGGCCCGACTTGGCCGAAGACCAGGTGGACGCGGTGCGCCGCGCGTTGCTCGCCGACACTCTTCTTTCCGAAATTCTGGAGCAGCGGGGCGAGCGGCTGGCGCTCGATTCGCTCGTGCCCTTTGCCCGCTGGTGTCCGAACTTCAAAGAGGCGCGGACGTTCGATACGCGGTTTTTCGCGGTGGAAGCCCCACCGCACCGCCATGAACTGACGGTCGAGGTTGCGGAACACAGCCATATTTTCTGGGCGAGCGCGAAAGAAACCCTGGCAATGGCGGACCGCGGGGAGGTGTCGATCATCTTTCCGACGCGCCGCAATCTCGAGCGCATCGCGCAGGCGGACGATTTCACGGTTTTTTCTGCCCACGCCGCAGCGTTCCCGGTCGAACTGGTAACACCGTGGATAGAAGAGCGCGGGGGCTCAGCGCATCTGTGCATCCCCCCGCATCTGGGATATCCCGTGACGAGCGAGCCGTTCGAGCGTGTCCGGCGCGGCTAGAGCGGTCCCCCGGATCGCCCCCTTTTTGCGTTAAGTGGAGTTGTCCCAATGTTTTTCGGGGACAAAAGGCGTTGCAATTGCCGGTCGCTATCCGTAAGACAGCATTGCTGAAGCGGGCCGGGGCAACGATTCTCCGGTGCGATTCGAGAATATCTAAAGTTCCAGTGGATGGAGAAAATGATGAATCTGCTCACCAAAGCTGCGGTCTCTCTCGCCGCAACCTCGATGATTGCGGCGCCGGTTGCGGCTTCCGCGGCTCCTGCTGTTGACGGCGCTCGCGCGACCTCGACCGCCTCGGGCAAGAACAGCCTCGAAGGTTCGAGCTGGATCATCGCCGTTCTGGCTGCTGCTGCTATCATTGGCGGCATCATCATCGCGTCGGACAACAACGACGACACCCCGACCAGCCCGGCCTAAGCCGCGCTCGGTTTTGAGTTAGAGCAAAGGGCTCCGGACGCAATCGTCCGGGGCCCTTTGTTCGTGTGCATCATGGAGCGCGTTCCGCATTAGAGTGGAAGTCGTTGCCGCTCTCGCAGCTCGGCCGGACTCAAAGATCGAGGTCGCGGTTCGAGCGCGAAGTCGCGAGCGGAATCGCCTGCCGGGCGCTGTCGACGGCGTTTTGCTCGATCGCTACGAGTGCGAGGGCGAATGGCTTGTGCGCTTTGGAAACGGGCAAGTCCGCCAGCACGGTGCCCCACGGGTCGACGGCAAGGCTGTGGCCATAGGTCGCGCGGCCGTCGGCATGGTCTCCCCCTTGCGCGGCTGCGATAACGAAACATGCGGTTTCGATTGCGCGCGCGCGAAGAAGCACATGCCAATGGGCTTCACCGGTCGAAACGGTGAACGCCGCCGGCACCGCCAGGATCGTCGCCCCCTCTTCGACCAGAACGCGGTAGAGTTCCGGAAATCGCAGATCGTAACAGATGCTCAGCCCCAATCGACCGACGGGGGTGTCGACGACCACGGGGGCACGGCCGCCTTCGAACGCGGCCGATTCGCGCCAGCTTTCGCCAGAGGGCAGGGTAACATCGAACATGTGGATCTTGTCGTAGCGCGCATGGATGCTGCCGTCGGACCCAATGACGAGGCTGCGATTCACCCTGCGGGCGCCATCATCGGAGAGCAGCGGCATCGATCCCGCGTGGACCCACAGGCCGTGACGCCGGCTCATGTCCTGCAACCCTACCAGCCAGGGACTGTCCGCTTCGCGCACGATATGCGGAGCCGAGCGGGTGCGGTCGCGGTCGAGGAGCACCGACATTTCGGGGAAAAACGCCATGACGGCTCCGGCCGCGGCGGCTTCGGCGAGGGCGGCATCCATTGCCGCGAGATTGGCCCCGGGGTCGATGCCGCTGGTCATCTGGACGATCGCGACAACGGGGGAAGCGGCAGGCATGGCCTTGGGGTAGGCCGGTCGCCGCGTAAGCGCAAGCGAGCCGATAGTTCAGTGGCCAGCAAGGTTCGATCGCGATAAGATGCCCTGATGCGCTATCTCCCCCTGTCGAAGCCCATTGGCCTCGGCCCTTCGCTCCTCTCCTTCTGTGCCGGCGCTGTCCTGGCGTTGATGCCGTCATCGCCCGCCGCCGCGCAGCAAGATGCCTCGGTTGCGGCGCAGGCCAAGAACGACAGCTGGCTCTATGCGGGCAGCGATATTCCGCGCGACACGGCATGGCGCTTTGGCGTCTTGCCCAACGGTCTGCGTTACGCCGTCCGAAACAATCAGGTTCCGCCGGGTCAGGTGTCGATCCGTGTCAGAATGGACGTCGGCTCGATGTTCGAAACCGAAAAGGAACGCGGGTTCGCCCACCTGCTCGAGCATCTCACCTTTCGTGGTTCGGAGCATATTCCCGATGGCGAAGCGAAACGGATATGGCAGCGGTTCGGGGTGACGTTCGGCAGCGATTCGAATGCGCAAACGACCCCAACCCAGACCGTGTACCAGCTCGACCTACCCAGCGTGACGCCCGCCAACCTGGACGAAAGCATGAAGCTGCTTGCCGGGATGGTGCGCGAACCGCGCATTTCGGCGGCGGCGGTCGATGCCGAGCGTGGGGTCGTCCTGTCCGAATTGCGCGAGAATGACGGGCCGCAAAAGCGCATTGCCGATGCGACCACGGCGCATCTGTTTGCCGGCCAACTGCTTGGCGATCGCTCGCCCATCGGAACCCCCGAATCGCTCGCCGCGGCAGGCGTCGGTGCGATGCAGGCGTTTCACGATCGCTGGTATCGGCCGGACCGGGCGGTTGTGGTCATCGTCGGCGATGGCGATCCCGACGAATTCATCAGGCTGATCGGGAAATATTACGGCGATTGGAAGGGCGAGGGACCGAAACCCACCCAACCCGATTTCGGAAAGCCCGACCCGAAAGCCGCCGTCGCGAAGGAAATCGTAGAGGCGAACCAGCCGCTGTCGCTGACCTTGGCGACGATTCGACCGTGGAAGAAGCGCGTCGATACGGTCGAAAATACGCGGCGGCTCTATCTCGAGTTTCTCGCCATGGCGCTCGTCAACCGGCGGCTGGAGAATCGCGCGCGCAGCGGCGGCAGCTATCTGGTGGCGACCGTCGATCAGGAATATCTCAGCCGCAGCGCCGACATCACGATGGCGCAGATCGTACCACTCAGCGATTGGAAGGCGGCCCTGGCCGATGTCCGCGGCGTGATCGCGGACGCGATCGAAACCCCGCCGTCGCAGGCGGACATTGACCGCGAGGCCAACGAAATCGAGGCCTTCCTGCAAAAGGAACTCGAAAACGCTCGGAACGAGCCCGGCGCGCGGCTTGCCGACGATCTGGTTCGCGCGGTCGACATCGGCGAAACGGTGACCAGCCCGCAGGGGCAGGTCGACATGTTCAAGGCGATCCGCGCGTCCGCGACGCCGCAGGTGATGCTCGACGTCAGCCGCGCGATTTTTACCGGCCCGGTCACCCGCCTCGTGCTGACGACGCCGAAACCTGTCCCCGGGGGCGACGATGCGCTGCTCGCCGCGCTCGCGCGTCCGGCGACGATCAAGGACGATCGGCTCCAGGCCGTCAAAGCCGATTTTGGACAGCTGCCCAGTCTCGGGACGCCGGGCACGATCGTCGCCCAGGCTGCGGTTCCCGGCTTGCGCGCCCAACGGATCGAATTCGCAAATGGCGTTACCGCATTGGTGTCGGATAACCGCGTGGAGCCAGGCAAGGTGCGCGTCAATGTGCGGTTCGGCAGCGGCTATCGCAGCGTGGCGGCCAATGCGCCGAACCTGCTGTGGACCGGCGACTATGCCCTGATCGCGAGCGGTATCGGCCCGTGGGGACAGAATGCGATCGATCAGCTGACCAACGGTCGCCAGATCCAGCTCAATTTCGACATCGACGACGATGCCTTCGAACTGTCAGCCGAGAGCAAACCCGCCGACCTTGCCGACCAGATGAAATTGATCGCAGGCAAACTCGCCTTTCCGCGCTGGGACGCGGCGCCGGTGGAGCGCCTGCGCGTGGGGTTCCTGACCGGCTACGACCTGAACGACGCAACGCCCAATGCGGTCATAGATCGCCAGCTGCAGGGCTGGCTCACGAATGACGACGCGCGCTGGGCGGCGCCCGACCGTGCGGCAATCGAGGCGCTGACCCCCGCCGCCTTCAAGAGCTTCTGGGCGCCGCGGCTTGCCAGCGGGCCGATAGAAGTCCAGATTTTCGGCGACCTTTCGACGGTCGATTATCGCAAAATCCTGGCCGACACGCTTGGCGCGCTGCCGCCGCGCGCGCCGATCGAACCGCCGAGCGGTCAGACGGTCACCTTTGCAAAGCATAACGCCACCCCCCGTTTGGCCTATCACAGCGGCGAAAAGGGGCAGGCTGCGGCGATGATCGCGTGGCCGACCAGCGGAGGCCTTGGCGCGCCGCGCGACCAGCATGCGCTCGAGGTGCTGGCGGCGATCTTCAACGACCGCCTGTTCGATCGCCTGCGGGCCGAGGATGGAGCCAGCTATGGGCCATCGGTCGATAGCCACTGGCCGAGCGGGTTCGACGGCAGCGGCGGCTACTTGCTTGCCGGCAGCCTGCTGGCGCCCAAGGACATCGATCGATTCTATGCGATCGCGAAAGACATAGCGGTCGACCTCGCCGCGCGCCCCGTGACCGCCGACGAACTGGCGCGCAACGCGGGGCCTATCCGCGAACAGGTCGCGCGGGCATCGACTGGCAATGTCTATTGGATGTACCTGCTCGAGGGTGCGACCCGCGATCCGCGCGTGGCAACCGC
>CAZSMB010000107.1:7148-9221 GCA_964607625.1 uncultured Sphingopyxis sp.
TCGTGGCGCATCTTGGCGCGGACATCGTGGATCGAGGCGATCACGGGACCCATTGCGACGCCGAGGTCGATCAGTACCGCTTCCGCGAGTTGCAGCGAGCTTTCGAGCGTTTCGGGGACCGCATCGGTTGCTCCCGCCTTGTAGAGCGCGCCGGCGTGGTCGGCATCGCGCGCGCGGCTGATGATCGGCAGCTCCGGATATTTCTGCCGCAGCTTGCGCGTCATGCGAAGCTGTTGCACCGGATCGTCCATTGTCAGCACGATCGCTTCGGCATGTTCGAGGCCAAGTCTATCGAGACTGCCGGCGCGCGCAACGTCGGCGAAGCGCACTGCGAAGCCGTCGCGCCGCGCCGCAGCGACGGTGTCGATATCGGCGTCGATCGCAACATAGGGGCGTGCATGCTCGCGGAGCAGTTCGGCGACCGTGCGACCGACCCGCCCGAAACCGACGACGACGGTGCGTCCGGTCGGCTCTTCCTCGGCTTCGCGGTCGCCGCTCTTCATCTCGATCCGCCGTGCGATGTCGTGGCCGGCGCGCGCCAGCAGCGGGGTGATCGTCAGGCCGATTGCCGTGACGAGCTGCCAGAATTCGGCCGTGGCACGGCTGATGAGCTGCGCCTGGAACGCGGTCGCCAGAACGATCAACGTGGTCTCGGACGGGCTGGCCATGAGCAGGCCGACTTCGGCCGCGGTCCCGCGGCGCGCACCTGAAAAACGCAGCAGCAGCGCGGTGACGACTGCCTTGACAAGGACAACCGCGACGACCGCGACCACGAGCATCGACCAGTTGCGCGCAATCGTCGCAAGGTTGAGCCCCATACCGACGCTAATCAGGAACACCCCGAGCGCCAGGCCCTTGAACGGTGCGGTGATCGCCTCGACCTCGCCATGATATTCGGTTTCCGCGATCATCAATCCGGCGAGCAGCGCTCCGACGATCGGCGACAGGCCGACGGTCGCGGTTGCGAGCGCGGCGACGATGACGACGAGCAGACTGGCGGCGAGGAACAGTTCGGGGTCTTTCGCCCGCGCGGCCTGCGCGAAGATTCGCGGCAACAGGAACCAGCCGCCGATGGCAAGCGCCGCGACGACGACCGCGCCCTGCCACAGGGTGGTGAGCAGCAGCTCGGCATTGCCGCCCCCGGCATTTGGCGCAAAGGCGCCAAGAATGAAGATGATCGGGACGATCGCCAGATCCTCGAACAGCAACATCGAAAACGACGCGCGGCCGACCGCGGACTTGGTGCCCGCGATCGGCAGAACGAGCGCCGTCGATGACAGCGCGAGTGCGATGCCCAGGCCGAACGCCGCCGGAGGGGTCAGCGTGCCGATCATCAGCAGCACGCCACCGAGGATCAGCCCGCTGAACAGCAGTTCGGCGGCGCCGACCCCGAAGACGAGCTTGCGCAATTGCCACAGGCGGCGGAACGACAGCTCGAGCCCGATGGAAAAGAGAAGCAGGATGATCCCGAATTCGCCGAAAAGCGCGATGTCTTCGGGCGACCGGATCGTGACGTGCTTGAGCCAGGGGTAATCGGAGGCGAGCGCCCCAAGCCCGGAGGGACCGACGAGCAGGCCCACGAGGATGAAGCCGATGACCGGGGTGATCCGAAAGCGCGCAAAGGCGGGAATGACGATTCCCGCCGCACCCAGCACGACCAGCGCGTTGCTGAGGCTCGATGTTTCCGCTTCAAGGGCCATGAAGCGGTCTTAGGCAGGCGGTTCGCGCTTGGCTACCACCTTTGTCAACTAAATCACTTGCTTGGAAGGCGGCGGCACCCCGCAAGGGGATGCCGCCTTTTCGCGTCAGGCGCCCATTTTCTTTTCGAGATTTTCGACGATCGCCTCGAAAAAGCCTTCGGTCGTAAGCCAATTCTGGTCGGGACCGATCAGCAGCGCGAGATCCTTGGTCATCTTGCCGCTCTCGACGGTCTCGATGCACACCCGTTCCAGGTCTTCGGCAAACTTGGTGACTTCGGGCGTGCCGTCCAGCTTGCCGCGATGCTTCAGTCCGCCTGTCCAGGCGAAGATCGACGCGATCGGGTTGGTCGACGTCGCCTTGCCCTGCTGGTGC
>CAZSMB010000108.1:0-9186 GCA_964607625.1 uncultured Sphingopyxis sp.
CGACGCAGATGCCCGAATGGGCCGAACTGCTGATCGGCGTCCCCTTCATCCTCGGCATCTATGCCTGGCTGATCTGGACGCGCGGCTTCGGCCCCGCGGACCGGGCCCTGTTCAAGAAGCATCCCGAAAGCGCGGTCGCTGCTTAGGGCCCGACCGGCGGGTTGGGATAGGGAGCGGTAAGCGGCTCAACCCCTCCGCTTCGGAGGAGGGGCTTGGTATGTCGGCTTTCGCCCGAAACCGAAAAGCCTACCCCAGCCGTGCGGCGACCTTGGCCTTCAGGTCGGTCTGGGCGCGGGGGCCGACCTGTGCGATGATCTCGCGCGCGCAGACGGCGCCCATCGTCAGGCAGTCGGCGATCGGCCGGCCCCGGGCGTGACCGGACAGGAATCCGGCGGCGAACAGGTCGCCGGCGCCGGTGGTGTCGACCACCTGGTCGATCGGTTCGGCGCCGACCTCTGTCCGAACGCCGTCCGCGACCGCGATCGCTCCCTTTTCGCTGCGCGTCACGACGAGCAGCGGCACCTGAGGCGCGACCCTGGCGACCGCCGTCTCGAAATCATCGGCTTCGGCGAGCGCGCAAATCTCGACCTCGTTGGCGAACAATATGTCGAACAGGCCGTCGGCGATCAGCGCCCGGAAATCGGCGCCGTGCCGGTCGATGATGAACGCGTCCGAAAGGGTGAAGGCGACCTTGCGCCCCGCCGCCCGCGCCACGTCGATCGCGCGCCGCATCGCCGCGCGCGAGAGTTCGGGATCCCACAGATAGCCTTCGAGATAGAGGATGTCCGACGCGGCGATCATATCCTCGTCGATCATCGCCTGTTCGAGCAGGTGGCTCGCGCCGAGGAAGGTGTTCATCGTGCGCTGGCCGTCCGGAGTGACCAGGATCAGGCAGCGCGCGGTCGGTGCGCCTTCGCGCAGCGCCGGGGTGTCGTAGCTGACGCCGAGCGCGCGCAAATCATGGGTAAAGACGTTGCCGAGCTGGTCGTCGGCGACCTGGCCGATGAAGGCGCAGCGCTGACCGAGCGCGGCGAGCCCGGCCAGGGTGTTCGCCGCCGATCCGCCCGACATTTCGACCGCCGGACCCATCGAATCGTAAAGGCGGGTCGCCTCGGCCGCATCGATCAGGCGCATCGATCCCTTGACGAGACCCTCGGCCTCGATCAGCGCGTCGTCGGTGCGGGCGATCACGTCGACGATTGCATTGCCGATCGCAACGACGTCGAAACGGGCGGTGGAAGCCATGGAATATCCTGTACTGCGTGGAAAACTGCGCCGCGCCTTACGGGGCGAAGCGTGTCAAGGCAAGCGCGGCGCCTGACGTCCGTCGTCGCGGCGCGCCATTTCCTCCGATGCTCCGTGCCGTCCATGCCCTGTTGCTTGCCCTTGGCGACCTGTCGAGCCCGCGCGTGCTGCGCATCCTTGCGCAGAGCCTGGCGCTGACCCTGGCGATCTTTGCCGCCGCGGGCGCCGCGCTCGTCTTCGGCACGCGCCGGGCGCTGGCGGACGGCGGGTGGCTGGAGGGCGCGGGTCTCGACATCGCGGGTGCGGCGCTCGTGCTGATGTCGATCCTCGCGAGCTGGCTCCTGTTTCGCGCGGTCGCGGTCGCGGTCATCGGACTGTTCGCCGATGCGATCGTCGCCGACGTCGAGGGGCGCCGCTATCCCGCGGCGGCGGCGCGGGCGATCGACGTCGGCTGGCGCGCCAATGCGGGGCTTGCGCTCGCCTCGCTCGGGCGGCTGCTGGTCGGCAATCTCGTCGCGCTGCCTCTCTATATCGGATTGCTGGTCACCGGGGTCGGCACGCTGCTGCTCGCGCTCGCCGTCAACGCGCTGCTGCTCGGGCGCGACCTGGAGGCGATGGTGATGGCGCGCCACCCGGGTGCGGCGCACCTTTCGCGTTCGGCGCGCTGGTCGCTCGGCCTGCTGTCCGCCGCAGCCTTCCTGGTCCCCGTCGCCAATTTCTTGGCGCCCATCGTCGGCGCCGCTATGGCGGTCCACATGCTGCACCTGGGGAACGAGACGAAATGATCCGACACCACCGCCCAGCCGGCGCCCCCGGCTTTCGCCTCGCCGGCGCCGCCGGCCTTGTGCTGTTGCTCGCGGGCTGCGCGGGCGCCGCGATCCCGCGCGCGACGCCGCCAGCGCCCGCTGCGAGCGTCCCGCCCCCGTCGGCGCCGCGGATCACCCAGAACAACGCCTTGATCGGGCACGACGCCAATGCCGCGATCGGCACTTTCGGCAAGCCGCGGCTCGACGTCACCGAAGGCGCGGGCCGCAAGCTGCAATTTGCGGGGTCGGCCTGCGTGCTCGACGTCTATTATTACGCGCCAAAACAGGGCGCCAAGCCGCTCGCCACCCACGTCGATGCGCGCACGCCCGACGGGCGTGACGCCAATATCGACAGCTGCATCGCGGCGCTCAGGCGATAGGCTGCGCCGCCGCGCGGCGACGTCACGGCGTCAGTTCGGCCAGTGCCCAGGCGGCGGCGTCGGCGACCACCGGAGAGGCGTCGCGCGTCAGTTCGGCGAGGCGCGGCCGAAAGCGCGCATCGCCGCTGTTGCCCGCGGCGATCGCGGCGTTGCGCACCATGCGGTCGCGCCCGATGCGCTTGATCGGCGATCCTGCGAACACCTGCCGAAAGCCGGCGTCGTCGAGGTCGAGCAGGTCGGCGAGCGCCGGCGCCGCCAACTCGCCGCGCGGCAGGAAGGCGCGGTGCCGCGCCGCCGCGCTCGCGAATTTGTTCCACGGGCACACCGCGAGGCAATCGTCGCAGCCATAGACGCGATTGCCGATGCCGCGGCGCAGCGCTTCGGGGATCGGCCCGGCGTGTTCGATCGTGAGATAGGATATGCAGCGCCGCGCATCGAGCCGGTAGGGGGCGGGAAAGGCCTGCGTCGGGCACGCATCCTGGCAGGCGCGGCAACGGCCGCACCGATCGGGCGCGGGCGCGCTCGCCGCGAGCTCGAGCGTCGTATAGATCGCGCCGAGGAACAGCCAGCTGCCGTGCGCGCGGCTGACCATGTTCGTATGCTTGCCCTGCCAGCCGAGCCCCGCGGCGGCGGCGAGCGGCTTTTCCATCACCGGCGCGGTGTCGACGAACACCTTCACTTCCGATCCCGGCGCCTCTGCCACCAGCCAGCGCGCGACCGCCTTCAGTGCCTTCTTGACGACGTCATGATAGTCGGCGCCCTGCGCATAGACCGAAACGCGGCCGCGGTCCGGGTGCCCGGCGAGCGCGAGCGGGTCGTGCGCGGGGGCATAGCTCATGCCCAGCGCGATCACCGAGCGGACCTCGGGCCACAGGCCGCGGGGCGACCCGCGCTGGCCGGCGCGGCTTTCCATCCAGATCATCTCGCCATGACATCCGTCGGCTAGCCAGGCGTCGAGCCGGGCCGCGGTTTCGGGCGCGGCGTCGGCGTCGGCAATACCGAAGGCCACGAAACCGTGGGCGCGCGCGACCGCTTCGAGCCGCTCTTCGAGGGGGGGCAAGGCCTTGGAAACCATTGCGCCCCTATACGACAGGCACCCGGTCGTGCCATAGGGCCATGATACACCGGCGGATACAGGAAGCGGGGACCAGCGTTTGACCGATGCGTGCGTCGAGGCGACCGGCCTCACCAAATATTTCGAATCCTTCAAGGCGGTCGACCATGTCAGCCTTCGCGTGCCGACGGGCAGCATCTATGGCGTGCTCGGTCCCAATGGCGCCGGCAAGACCACCAGCCTGCGCATGATGCTGGGGATCATCGACCCCGACGAAGGGACGAGCCGGCTGTTCGGCGGGTTCAAGCCGCAGAGCGTGCGCCATCGCATCGGCTACCTGCCCGAAGAGCGCGGCCTCTATCCCGGGATGAAGGCGCGCGAGGCGATCGCCTTCATGGGCGCGTTGCGCGGGCTCGACTGGACCGAAGGCCGCCGCCGTGCGGGCGACTTCATGGCCGAACTCGGGCTCGAGCGCGTCGTCGACGAAAAGATCCGCAAGATGTCGAAGGGCATGGCGCAGATGGTCCAGCTGATCGGCTCGATCGTCCACGCCCCCGACCTGATCGTCCTCGACGAGCCCTTTTCGGGGCTCGACCCGGTCAACCAGGAGCGGCTCGAAACGCTGGTCCGCCGCGAGCGCGACCGCGGCGCGACGATCCTCTTTTCGACGCATGTGATGGCGCACGCCGAACGATTGTGCGACCGGATCGCGATCATTGCGCGTTCGGCGCGGCGGTTCGAAGGCACGGTCGACGAGGCGCGCGCGCTGCTCCCGATGCAGGTGCGCTACACGCCGCGCGACGCGTCGGGCGACGTCGCCTCCGCGCTGCCCGCCGATGCCGTGCAGCGCGGCGCCGACTGGCTTTTTTCGATCGAGGGGGATGCGGTCGAGCCGCTGCTCGCGCGGATCACCGCAAGCGGGCACGGCGTTGCCGGCCTGTCGATCACCCGGCCGGGGCTGCACGACGCCTTCGTCCATATCGTCCGCCAGGTCGACGCGAGTTTCGAGGCCGACGCGGCCGCCGACGCGATCGAGGAGTCCGCAGCATGAGCCCCGTCCTTCGCACCATCTTCGTGGTTGCGCGGCGCGACTTTCTGGCGATCGTCGCGACCCCGACCTTCCTTCTCTTCCTGCTCGCGCCGCTATTCATGATCGGCATGGGGGCGCTCGGCGGCTTTGGCGCGTCGCAGCTCGCCGACAGCGCGCGGGGCGCCGGGCGCCTGGTCGCGATCGCCGAGCCTGACGATGTGGAGGCGCTGCGCGCCGCCGATGCCCGGTTGCGGGACGCGCTGCCCGGGCCGAAACCCGCGCCGCTCGAGCTGCGCATGGCCGCGGACGGACGCGACCCGATCGCGGTCGCGCAGGAAAAGGGCAGCGATACCTATGCGGTGATGAGCGGCGAGCTGGCCAGCCCGCGCATCGTCGAGCGCGAGGGGGGAAGCCGCTCGGGCGCCTATCTCGCCTTGCTGGCCGGCGAGGTGCTGCGCGATCGTGCAGCAGGCACGATAGCGGCGCCCAAGCCCCGGTTCGAAAGCCTGAAGCATGGGGGCACCAGCATTGCGGCGCAGCAGTCGATGGGATTCGGCGCGGTGTTCGTGATCTTCCTGCTGACGCTGCTTCTGGCCGGACAGTCGGTCGGCATGCTCGCAGAGGAGAAGGGCAATAAGGTGATCGAGATTCTCGCCGCCGCGGTGCCGCTCGAAAGCGTCTTCCTCGGCAAGCTGCTCGGCCTGCTCGGCGTCGCGATCCTGTTCATCGCCTTCTGGACGGCGATGGCGGTCGGCGGCGGGCTGATCGCCCTGACGCAGGTCGACCCCGCGGCACTCGCCGAAGCGGGATCGGCTGCCGCGAAGGCGCAGGCGGCCTCGGCAGCGATCGCCGTCGCGCCCGCAACCGGCTGGCCCTTTTTCATCGCGATCGGCTTTTGCTATTTCGTCATGTCCTTCCTGCTGCTCGGCGCGATCTTCCTCGGCGTCGGGGCGCAGGCGGGGACGGTGCGCGAAATCCAGATGCTCAGCCTGCCGATCACCATTTTCCAGGTCGCGATGTTCAGCCTTTGCTCGGGCGCCGCGAGCGCGCCGGGCAGCGGCCTGGCCAAGGTTGCGCAGATCATTCCCTTTTCGTCGCCGATGGCGATGGCCGCGCGCGCCGCGACCGACGATGCGCGCGGCGTCCACCTGCTCGCGCTCGGCTGGCAGGCGATCTGGGTCGCGCTCGTCATCTATCTTTCGGTTCGCCTGTTCCGATCGGGCGTGCTCAGCGGACGCAGTAACTGGAAATTCTGGAAACGCGGGGCAAAGAGTGCGGCCGCCGCGGACGTTGCGGCGCATCGCTGACGAACGGACGACCGGGCGGACAGGGAAAGCCTGTCCACTATCGTCATCGGAATGACGAGGAACGCAAACGTCCCGCTTCGGACCCGGTTCCGCCGTCGCGGCCGGACTGTCGCCGATGAAAAGGGGCGCCGCGGCGGGCGCCCCTCGCTTTCTGCCGATAACGGCGGGGTCAGAATTTGACCGTGCCGGTGACGAAGACCTGGCGCGGGTTGCCGTAGAAGGCGGTCTGGATGCCTTCGAGCCCGAGGGTCGAGCCGCCGGCCGCGTTCTGATAATTGTAACCCGACGTGATGTAGCGTTTGTTCGTCAGGTTCTTGCCGTGGACGCCGATCGAATATTTGCCGCTGTCGGCGGTCCACACGAGGTTGGCATCCCACAGCACATAACCCGGCTGGTCGAGCGCCGGGATCGGCACCTCGAACTGGTGGGTCAGGCTGCGATAGCTGATGCCGGTCGAGGCATCGACCATGCCGCCCATCGCCGGAATGCCCGCCGCGATCGTTGCCGCGGTGGTCCATTTCGGCGTGTTCTGGAAGGTACGGATGGCGGAGACGTCGGTGCCGTCGGGGCCGATGAAGCGCTTGTATTTCGCGTCGATGAAGCCGACCGACCCGTTAAAGCGAACGGTCGATCCGGCACCGGCGAAATCGCGCGCAAGCACGGCGTTGGCTTCGGCCTCGAACCCCTGGAGGCGCGCCTTGGCGGCGTTGGTCGTGATGCCGCAGAAGGTCTGGACCCCGCCGACGGTGCAGCCGACCGATCCCGGGATCTGGACGTCCTTATAGTCCATGTAGAAGCCCGCGAGGCTCAGCGTCAGGCGGCGATCGAGCAGCGAGCCCTTATACCCGATTTCATAGCTGTCGACCTTTTCGGGGTCGAACGCCAGGAAGTTGTAGATATCCTCATAGGTACGGCCCGCGGCGGTATCGCTGATCGGCGCCGACGTGCCTGAGCCGCGCGGGTCGAAGCCGCCGCCCTTGAAGCCCTTTGAATAGGAGGCGTAGACCAGGGTGTTCGCGTCGGGCTTGAAGCTGAGCGAGGCGCGCGGGGTGAATTCCTCGAAGGTGCGGCCGCCGCGGAAGTCGGTCGCCACCGCGATGGCGACCGGATCGAGCGTGCCGCCGAATTCGGGCGACAGGCCGGTGATGCGGTTCGCCTTGTAGATATAGGCGTTGCGGTGGTCGTTGGTGTAGCGGCCGCCGACCGACAGGCTGAGCCGGTCGGTGAAATCGAAGGTGAAGTCGCCGAACACCGACCAGGTCTTGGTCCGCACGTCGCCCGCCGTGTAGCCGTTCAGGCCAGGAAGGCCGTAAAAGGCGGTCCCCGTCAGGCCGAGCAGGACGTCGAACGACGTCGCGGCGCGCGCGTCGAGATAATAGAAGCCGACGAGCCCGTGCAGCCGGTCGCTTTCATAGAGAAGCTGGAATTCCTGGCTGAGCTGTTCGTTGCGATAGACCGCGGGCACGTCGACGTCGACCGATGGCAGCGAATCGAAGTCGATCGGCGTGAAGCTGGTATCCTTGCGCCACGCGCTGATCGAGCGCAGCGTCAGCGTATCGGTCAGCTCGGCCGACACGTTCATCGCGAGGCCATAGGCCTCGACATCCTGCTTGGGCTGGTTGAGCCCGGCGCGGGTGTCATAGACGTTGTCGAGCACCGGCGCGCCGGACGCGAGGCCCGGGATCAGGCGGTGGCCGTTGCGCGGGTCCGACTTGTCGCGGGTGTAATCGCCCGAAATGCGGATGAACACCGGGGCGCCATTGCCGCCCATCTCGATCGATGCGCGGCCCGCCCACACGTCCTTGTTGTAGTTTTCGAGTCCCGCGATGTTCAGATTGTCACCGAAGCCGCCGCGCGACAGGCGCGCAACCGAGCCGCCGATGCGGATCAGGTCGCTGACCGGCGCGCTTGCGGTAACGACGAGGTCGGCCTGGTCATAGGTGCCATAAGTGGCGCGCACCCGCAGTTCGGGCTTGTCGGGGTTCAGCCGCCGCGTCACATATTTGACCGCGCCGCCGATCGTGTTGCGGCCATAGAGCGTGCCCTGCGGCCCGCGCAGAACCTCGATCCGTTCGACGTCGTAAATGTCGAGCACCGCCGCCTGCGGACGGTTGAGATAGACGTCGTCCAGATAGATCCCGATGCCGGCCTCGAATCCCGGGACCGGATCCTGCTGGCCGACGCCGCGGATGAAGGCGGTCAGCGTCGAGTTGGTGCCGCGCGAATTTTCGAGCGTCGTGTTGGGGGTCATGTTGGCAACGTCGGTGATGTCGAGCGCGCCCGCCTTGTCGAGCGCCTCCCCCGAAATCGCGGTGACCGCTATCGGCACGTCAATCAGCCGTTCGTCGCGGCGACGCGCGGTGACGATGATCGCGTCGCCGTCGTTGCTGGCCATGCCGGCGTCCTCCTGCGCAAAGGCGGTGGGCGCAAAGGCGAGCAGCGACAGCGCGCTGGTGGCGCAGATGGTCGTGCGAAGGCGGCGGGCGAACGGACGCATGTGGACTCTCCCATGTGGCAGGCGGCCCCTCGCCGCCCTTTCGTCTTTTCTTGGGCCTGGACTTGCCAAGCCGCGAGCCACCCAATAATGAAAGGTGAACCAAGTTTCAACTTGGAAGTTACGCGACACGCTTTTTGCTTGCCAGTGGTGCGGAAAAGCCACGATGCAGCGTAAGGCCGCAGGATCGGGGGAGACGAAGGCAGCGATGGACCAGCCAAAGCAGATGGGCGAGCGCGCCGCGGCGGGCGGGTCGGGCAATCCCGACAAGGCGCCGCGCACCGAACGCGGGCGGCGGACGCTGCGCAAGCTGCTCGACGCCGCAGCGGTCGAATTCGGCGAGCGCGGATTCCACGAGGCGTCGATCAGCGGCATCACGCGGCGCGCGGGCACCGCGCTCGGCAGCTTCTACACCTATTTCGATTCGAAGGAGGAAATCTTCCGGGCGCTCGTTCGCTATATGAGCGAACAGCTACGCGATTACGTGACCCCGATCGTCCAAGAGGCGCCCGACGAAATCGCCGCCGAGCGTGCGGGCCTCGCCTCGTTCCTGACCTTCGTACGCGACCATAAGGAAATCTATCGCATCATCGACGAGGCCGAATTCGTCGATTACGCCAGCTATCGCCGCCACTATGAAACGACGGTCGAGCGCATGCGCCAACGCCTCGAGGCCGGCGCCGCGCGCGGCGAGATCCGCGCCGACGCGGGCGAGGTCCACGCCTGGGCGATCGCGGGGATGAACGTGTTCCTGGGCATGCGCTATGGCCTGTGGGACGCCGACGCCGATATCGAGACGGTGGCGGCGATCGCGAATGATTTGCTCGCGAACGGGCTGAAGACGCGGGGGTGAGGCTGGGTCTATCCTAG
>CAZSMB010000109.1:0-9118 GCA_964607625.1 uncultured Sphingopyxis sp.
TTCGACGAGCAATATATGACCGCCTATCGCTATGGCGCCCTCGGCCGCAGTATCTATGCCGGATTGCGGGCGCGGCTGTGAAAGCAGGCCTCGTTCCGCAACGGACGGCGCCGTGCTGACGCGCGTCGACGGGGGGCCGTCGGTGGTGGTGTGCGACACCTGCCGCCACAGCGCCGGGCAGCGCAGCGACGCCGCCGGGATGACCGGCGGCGCGCGCCTCGCCGAATTCCTGCGCGGGCTTCGCGATGCCGATGCGCGCTATGCCGCCATCGCGATCCAGCCAATGCCCTGCCTGTTCGCCTGCCAGGATCATTGCACCGTCCATCTGCGCGCGCCCGACAAGGTCGGGTACGTCCTGGGCCGCTTCACCCCAGACGCGGCAGCGGCGCGCGCGATCCTCGACTATGCGCTCGCCTATGCCGAAAGCGGGCATGGCCGCGTCGCCTATGCGGACTGGCCCGACGGGGTGAAGGGCCATTTCATCGTTCGCATCCCGCCAGCAGGATTTGTCGCCGAATGACCGCCTTTCCGACCATCGACGCCTTCGAGGCGGCGCTCGCCGACTTGCGCGCGCCCGATCCTGTCGCCGCCGCCGCCGCACGCGCGCGGCAGGCCCAGCTGACCAAACCCGCGGGCTCGCTGGGCCGACTGGAGGACATCGCGATCTTCTTCGCCGGCTGGCAGGGACGCGAAAAGCCACGGATCGGCCGCGCGTGCGTCGCGGTCTTCGCGGGCAATCATGGCGTCACGGCGCACGGGATCAGCGCCTTTCCAACCAGCGTCACCGGGCAGATGGTCGACAATTTCAAGGCCGGCGGTGCCGCGATCAATGCGCTGTCGGCGGCGGCGGGGCTGGAATTGTCGGTGGTCGCAATCGATCTCGATCGGCCGACGGCCGATTTCACCGCGGCGGCCGCGATGGACGCGGGCGATTGCCTCGACGCGCTCAATGCCGGCGCGGCGACGGTGACGGGCGATCTCGACATGATCGTGCCGGGCGAAATGGGGATCGGAAATTCGACCGCCGCCGCCGCGCTCTGCGCGCGCAGCTTGGGCGGCGCGGTGTCGGACTGGGTCGGACCGGGCACCGGCGTCGATGCCGAAGGCGTCGCGCGCAAGGTGGGGGTCGTCGAACGCGCGCTGGCGGTGCACGACTATGCCGCGCGGTCGGCGTTCGAAACGCTGCGCCGGGTCGGCGGGCGCGAGATTGCGGCGATCGCCGGGGCGGTCCTGCGCGCACGGCAGCTTGGCGTGCCGGTGTTGCTCGACGGGTTCATCGGCTGCGCGGCGATCGCACCGCTGGCCGCCGACAACCCCGCGATCACCGCGCATTGCCTGGCCGGCCATTGCTCGGCCGAACCGGGGCATCGACGCCTGCTCGACATCTTCGGCCTCGATCCGCTGCTCTCGCTCGACATGCGGCTCGGCGAAGCGAGCGGTGCGGCGGTCGCGGCGAGCATCGTGCGGGCGGCTCTCGCGGCGCATGGAGAGATGGCGACCTTTGCCGAAGCGGCGGTCGCGGGGGCCACATGACCGGGTTTTCGCTCCACCTGCTGCGGCACGGCGCACCGGAAACGCCCGGCCTGCTGCTCGGCCGCACCGACATGCGATCGAGCGCCGCGGGCGTCGCCGCATGCGCGGCAAAGGCGCGCGTCGTCGCGGCGGAGCGGATCGTCACGTCGGACCTTCTGCGCTGCCGGCAGGCCGCCGCCATCATCGGCGACGCGAAGGGGATCGTTCCCACCGTCGATCCCCGCTGGCGCGAACTCGACTTCGGCGCGTGGGACGGGCGCGCGGGGTCGCAGATCGACGGCGACGCCCTCGCCCGGTTCTGGAATGACCCCGACGGCTGTCCCCCGCCGGGTGGCGAGCGCTGGTCGTCGCTGGTCGCAAGGGTCGACACGGCGCTGGCCGCCCTCGCCCCGCTGCCGACGCTGATCGTCACCCACGGCGGCACGATCCGCGCCGCCCTGCACAGCCTGTGCGGGTTCGACCCCCGTCAGACATGGTCGTTCGACCTGCCTTATGGCGTACTCGTATCGCTGCGCGTCTGGCGCGGCGACGTCACCAGCGCGCAAATCGTCGAGATCGCGCCATGAAGCGGCTGGTCATCGCCCTCCAGTTCCTGACCCGCCTGCCGATGCCCCGCGTCACCGCGACCGCGGAGGATTTTGCCGCGTCGATGCGCTGGTTTCCCGCCGCCGGCCTGGTCGTCGGGGTCATCGTCGCGGCGGGCGGCTGGGCCGGGTCGCGGATCGATCCGTGGACGGGGGCGCTCGTCGCCTTGCTGCTGTGGGTCGGAGTGACGGGGGCGCTTCACCTCGATGGACTGGGCGATATCGCCGATGCTGCGGGCGCGGCGCACAAGGACCGCGCCCGCCTGCTCGCCGTGCTCGCCGATCCGCACGCCGGCAGCTTCGCGGTAGCGACGATCGCGATGCAAGTGCTGGCCAAGCTGGTCCTGCTGCACGGCCTGATCGCGGCGAATGCCTTCGCGCCGATCGCGCTCACCGCGTTCGCGGCGCGAATCGGCCCGCTGCTCTGGTCGCGCTGGCTGCCCGACCTGCATGCCGGGCTGGGTTCGACCTTTCGCGGCGCGGTGCGCCCCGCCCATCTGCTGTTGTGGAGCGCGGCGCTCGTTGCCGCCGCGCTCCTGTCCCCCTCGCTGCTGCTGACGCCACCGATACTGATCGCCTGGGGAATATGGATCAAAAGCCGGATCGGCGGGATTTCGGGCGACGGGCACGGCGCGGGAATCGAGATCGGCGAGAGCGCGCTGCTGGCCGTCGCGCTCGGCTGGAGTCATATCGGATGACCGCGGACTGGACCTGGCACGGCGGCGCCCTCGCCGCGGCGCAGCAGCGGTTCGGCGGCGGCGATGCGCCGTGGATCGACCTGTCGACCGGGATCAACCCGCATCCCTGGCCGGGCGCCGAGACGATCGCGATCGACTGGCGCCGACTGCCTGAACGCGAGGCGATCGCCGCGCTCGAAGCCAGTGCCGCCGCTGCCTTCGGGCTCGATGCCCGCCATGTCTGCACGGTCCCCGGAAGCGAAATCGGGTTGCGCCTGATCGGGCGATTGATTGGCGGCCGCGCCTGTCATGTCGCCCCCGGCTATCGCACCCACGGCGCGATGATCGCAGGGTCGGTGGCCGCCGATTGGCCGGCGATCCGGAAGCAAGCCGGTACGCTGATCCTCGCCAATCCCGGCAATCCCGACGGGCGCATCGTCGAGAGTGCAACGATCGGGGCGCTGCTCGACTGGCGCGCGCCGGCGGACTGGCTGGTGATCGACGAGGCCTATGCCGATTGCGATCCGGCGATCGGCGCGGCACCGCGCGTTCGCGACGATGCGCGCCTGATCGTCTTTCGCTCTTTCGGCAAATTCTTCGGACTCGCCGGAGTCCGCCTCGGCTTCGTGCTCGGTCCGCAGGCTTTGCTTGCCGAGTTGCGCGCGCTGGTTGGGGCGTGGCCGGTATCGGCCGCCGCGGTCGCGATCGGCACCGCCGCCTATCGCGATGCCGACTGGATCGCCCGGACGCGGATCCGGCTGGCCAAGAAGGCCGCGGCGCTCGACACGCTGTTGATCGAGGCGGGCTTTCGACCGCGAGGCGACTGCCCTCTGTTCCGCCTGGTCGAAACCCCCGACGCCGCCGCCCTGTTCGAGCGACTGGCGCGCGCGGCGATCCTGACGCGCCCTTTCGATGCGCGACCCGACTGGCTGCGCATCGGGTTGCCCCGCGACGCGGCGGCGCGCGCACGTCTGGCCGCGGCGCTGGTCGATGGCTGAACCCGCCGCCCTCGCCGCGCTGGCACTCGACGCCGCCTTCGGCTGGCCGCAGCGACTCTATCGTCGGATCGGGCATCCCGTGGGCGCATTCGCATGGCTCATCGAGCGCGGCGAGGCGCGCTGGAATCGCCCCGGTTCCAGCTTCGCCCGTCGCCGGGCGCTCGGCACCCTTTTGATAGGTCTGCTCGTCGGCGCGGTCGCGGCCATCGCATGGGGCGCGCAAAGTCTGGCCGGTGTGATGTTGGGATCGTCCGGCTGGATCGCGACCGCGCTCATGGCCTGGCCCGCGCTCGCCCAGCGCAGCCTGTTCGACCATGTCGCCGCGGTGGCCCATGCGCTCGAGCGACGGAGCATCGCCGAGGCGCGCGCTGCGGTGAGCGCGATCGTCGGGCGCGATACCGGCGAGCTCGATGAGGCGGGAGTGGCCCGCGCCGCGATCGAAAGCCTTGCCGAAAGCTTTTGCGACGGGATCGCCGCGCCGCTGTTCTGGATGATGCTGCTCGGGCTGCCCGGCCTGTGGGCCTATAAGGCGGTCAACACCGCGGACAGCCTGATCGGCCATCGCGAGGAGCGATGGCGCGCCTTCGGCTGGGCGGCGGCGCGGCTCGACGATCTGGCCAATCTGGTCCCCGCCCGCGTGGCGGCGGTGGTGCTGTGCCTCGCCGGCGGCGGCGGCGGCGGCTGGCGCATCCTGTGGCGCGATGCCCGACGCCACAGCTCGCCCAATGCCGGCTGGCCCGAAGCGGCGATGGCCGGCGCGCTGGGGCTTCGCCTCGCGGGGCCGGTCGCCTATGACGGCGCGATGCACGACAAACCCTGGATCGGCGATGGTCGCCCCGACGCAAGCGCCGCCGACATTCGCCGCGCGCTACGCATCCATATCCGCGCCTGCGCGCTCCTGTGGCTGATCGCGGGAGGCGCCGCATGGGCGCGTTGATGCTTCAGGGCACCGGGTCCGACGTCGGCAAGTCGGTGCTCGTCGCGGGTCTGTGCCGCGCGTTCGCCAATCGCGGGCTTCGCGTGCGCCCGTTCAAGCCGCAGAATATGTCGAACAACGCCGCTGTCACCGCCGACGGCGGTGAAATCGGGCGCGCCCAGGCCTTGCAGGCGATCGCCTGCCGCGTCGAACCGCACAGCGACATGAACCCGGTGCTGCTGAAGCCGCAGGCCGACCGCACCTCGCAACTGATCGTCCACGGGCGGGTGCGCGGAACGCTGGGCAGCGCGAATTTTCGCGAAGCGCGCGGGGTGCTGTTGCCGGAGGTGCTGGAAAGTTACAGCCGGCTGCGGGCGGCTTGCGACGTCGTCATCGTCGAGGGCGCAGGGTCCCCCGCCGAGATCAACCTGCGGGCGGGCGATATCGCCAACATGGGGTTCGCGCGCGCGGCAAACGTCCCGGTGCTCCTGATCGGCGATATCGACCGCGGCGGGGTGATCGCCTCGCTGGTCGGGACGAAAGCGGTGATTGACGCGGCCGACGCCGCGATGATCCGCGGGTTCCTGATCAACAAGTTTCGCGGCGACGCGGCGCTGTTCGCGGACGGCTATGACGCGATCGCGGCCCGCACCGGCTGGCGGGGTTTCGGCGTCGTGCCGTGGCTGGCCGCGGCGAAGCATCTGCCGAGCGAGGACGCCGTGGTGCTCGAAAAGGATCGCGCGGAGTGCGGCGCCGGCCTTGTCGTCGCCTGCCCGATCCTGCCGCGCATCGCCAATTTCGACGATCTCGACCCGCTGAAACTCGAACCCGCCGTCCGGCTCGTGATGGTTCCGCCGGGACAGCCGATCCCCGCCGACGCGGCCCTCGTGGTGCTGCCCGGGTCGAAGGCGACGATTGCCGACCTCGCCGCGCTACGCGCCGAGGGCTGGGACATCGACCTGCTCGCGCACCACCGGCGCGGCGGCGTGGTGCTGGGATTGTGCGGCGGCTATCAGATGCTGGGCCGGCGCATCGCCGACCCCGACGGCATCGAGGGAGCGGCTAGCGCGGTCGAGGGGCTTGGCCTGCTCGACGTCGAAACGCGGATCGCGCCGGCCAAGACCTTGCGGCGCGTGGCCGGCACGGCGCTGGGGGCCACGATCGACGGCTATGAAATGCACATGGGCGAGACCGCCGGAGCCGGCACCTCGCGCGGCTTTGCCACGATCGACCACCGCACCGAAGGGGCGATCAGCGCCGACGGGCGCGTGATGGGAAGCTATATCCACGGCATTCTCGCCAGCCCCGGCTTTCGCGGCGCGCTGCTTGCTCGCCTGGGCCAGCGAGGCGGCGGCGCCGATTATCATGCCGTAGTCGACGCCGCGCTCGACGATATCGCCGCCGAACTCGAACGGCATGTCGCGCTCGACGACCTGCTCGCCATCGCGCGGGGATCGGACCGGTGACGCCGGCGGTCCATCTGATCCTGGGCGGCGCCCGGTCGGGCAAGAGCCGCCACGCACAGGCGCTGGCCGAGCGGGCCGCGGGCGAGCGGCTGTTCATCGCCACTGCCGAGGCCCACGATGCCGAAATGGCCGATCGTATCGCACGGCATCGTGCCGAGCGCGGGCCCGGATGGCGGACGATCGACGCGCCGCTCGACCTGGCCGATGCCATCGGCGCGCACGCGGGGCCGGACCGCATCCTGCTGGTCGATTGCCTGACGCTGTGGACGTCGAACCTGATGCACGCGGCGCACGATATAGAGGTCGAAGCGGCGAACCTGGTCGCGGCGCTGGACGCGGCGACGGGCCCGGTGCTGCTCGTGTCGAACGAGGTCGGGCTCGGCATCGTGCCCGAAAACGCCCTCGCCCGCCGCTTTCGCGACGCCGCGGGCCGGGTCAATCAAGCGGTCGCCGCGGCGGCGGACCGCGTGACCTTCCTCGTCGCCGGCCTGCCGATGACCGTCAAATAGGCTGGAGCAGATCTAGGGTCAGGACCCTAGTCGACCCGGCCGCCGCGCCCTGCCCCGCCTGCAAAGCGGCCGGCGCCGGCCACCGCTTCGGCCTTCAGCGGCTTTGCGCCTTCGCGGCCCTCGAAGCGCAAGGCGTCGGCGAGGTCGAAGTCCCACTGACGATATGCCGACATCCGGTCGGTCCGCATGCAGACGGCCGGGAAGCGCGCGATGTCGCAGGCGAGGGTCTGCGCCGCCGCGAGCGCCCCGCCCTCGGGCGCCAGCCGGTTGGCAAGGCCGATCGCGACCGCTTCGGCCGCATCGACCGGCCGTCCCGTCAGGATCATGTCGAGCGCACGGCCCTGCCCGACGATACGCGGCAGGCGGACCGTTCCCCCGTCGATCAGAGGGACGCCCCAACGACGACAGAAAACGCCGAATATCGCCGAGCGCGACGCGACCCGCAGGTCGCACCACAGCGCGAGTTCGAGCCCGCCCGCCACGGCATAGCCCTCGACCGCCGCGATGACGGGTTTCGACAGCAGCATCCGCGTCGGCCCCATCGGCCCGACGCCTTCGGGGTCGTAGCGGTCCTCCCCCGACCCGACCGCCCTCAGGTCGAAGCCGGCGCAGAAATGCCCGCCGGCGCCGGTCAGCACCGCGACCGCGACGCTATCGTCCGCCTCGACATCGACGAACGCCTGGCGCAGCGCGTCGGCGGTCGCCGGGTCGACAGCGTTGCGGCACGCGGGCCGGTCGATGGTGACGGTGCGGATCGCGCCGTCATTCGCGATCGAGACGCTCATGCGACGGGCATCGCGCGGTCGATGATCGCGCGCGTGTCGATGGCGGCGTCGAAGGCGCCATAGGCGCTGCCCCGCGAAGCGAGACGCAAGCGGCAGAACGCATCGGCCATGGGATTCTCCTGCTCGATAAGGATGGCGGCCTGCGCCGCGAGCGCGAGCCGTTCGACCAGCAGGCGCGCGCTTCCCTCCTGCCCGGCGGCCAGGTCGATATCGTCGATCCACGCGTCATAGGCCGCATTCCGGCCGCGCGGAGCGGCAAGCAATGCCCGCAACGCCTCGACCCCTTCGGGCTCGCGGGCGATCGCGCGCAGGACGTCGAGCGCGATGACGTTGCCCGACCCTTCCCATATCGCATTGAGCGGCGACTGGCGGAACAGGCGCGGCATCGGCCCCGCCTCGACATAGCCGGCGCCGCCATGCGCCTCCATCGCCTCATAGGCCAGGCCCGGCGCACGCTTGCACACCCAATATTTGGCGATCGGCGTCAACAGCCTCGTCAACGCGTCATTCTCGTCGAACGCCTGCGCGAGCCGGAAGCCGAGCGCGGTCGCGGCTTCGCTCTCCACCGCCAGGTCGGCGAGCACCGCGACCATCGCCGGCTGGTCGACCAGCCGCTTCTGGAACGCCGATCGGTGCGCCGTGTGCCACAGGGCCTGCGCGAGCGCGCCTCGCATCTGTTGCGCCGATCCGATCACGCAGTCGAGCCGCGTGTGCTGGACCATCTGGATGATCGTCGCGACGCCGCGCCCTTCCTCCCCCAGCCGCTGCGCGAGCGCCCCATGATATTCGATTTCGGACGAGGCATTCGAGCGATCGCCCATTTTGTCTTTCAGGCGCATCACCCGGAACCCGGCGTTGCGCGTCCTGTCCGGAAGCCAGCGCGGCACGAGGAAGCAAGTCAGCCCGCCCCCGGCATAGGCGAGCGTCAGGAAGGCGTCGCACATCGGCGCCGAACAGAACCATTTATGACCGGTCAGGCTGTACCAGCCGTCGTCGCCCGCCGGCTCGGCGCGCGTCGTGTTCGCGCGCACGTCGCTGCCGCCCTGTTTCTCGGTCATCGCCATGCCGATGGTGACGCCGGCCTTGTCCGCGGCCGGGCGAGCCGCGGGGTCATAGCGTCCCGCGGCGATGCGCGGCACCCAGACATCGGCGACCGCGGCCTCGGCACGCAGCGCCGGAACCGCGGCATAGGTCATGGTCATCGGGCAACTTGTTCCCGAATCGGCCTGCCCGGTCAGGAACAGGATTGCCGCGTGCAGCGTATGGCCGCGTGCGCTGCCGTCCCACGCCGACGCGGCGAAGCCATTATCCAGCCCCAGCCGCATCAGGTGGTGATAGGCGGGATGGAAACGCACCTCGTCGACGCGGTGGCCATAGCGATCGAAGCTTTCGAGCACCGGCGGCTGGCGGTTCGCCTCCACCCCCCATTCGATCACCTCGGCCGAGCCACAGCGTTCCCCGAGCGCCGCCAGCCGCCCGGCATGTTCGCCTCCACCCGCCTGCGTCACCGCATCGACGAGCGCGCGGTCGCCCGAAAACAGGTTCACATTTTCGAACGGCGGCGGCTGGTTGAACACCTCGTGCGTGTCGAGCCGGTCGATCGGCTGGATGGCGGACATATCCTCTCCTCTTGCCGGCAGGGTCCACCGA
>CAZSMB010000110.1:0-2730 GCA_964607625.1 uncultured Sphingopyxis sp.
AAGCTGTCGTCGGGCCAGCCCATCGCGACGCAGATCATGATGACCTGATCGTCGGGGATGCGCGCATGTTCGCGGACCACCGGGCTCTGCATGATGCCCTGGCTGTTGATCACGCAGCCGAGTCCCCGCGACCAGGCGGCATTGACGAGCGCGTTGGTCACCGCGCCACAGTCGAACGGCGCGATGTCGCTGCCGAGCAGCACGCGGTCATAGGTCACGACGATGCTGACCGGCGCGTCGAACTGGCGAAAGCCGCGCAGCACCCAGTCCTGCCGCGCCTCCTTGTCGTCGCGTTCGATTCCCATCGCGCCGAACAATTGCTTGGCGATCTCGATCTGGCGGCCGCGATGTTCGTCGGCGATGCCGTCGAACCGCCGAAATTCTCGACTGTCGGGGTGGCCCGCCAGAATACCATCGGTATTGCCCTGCCGGATCGCGTCGAGCGGCGCGCCGGTGACGACCGAGAAATTCCAGCACTGGTTGTTGAACGACGAGGGCGCGCGCATCGCGACCTCGACTACCTCTGCGATCAGCTCTTTGGGAACGGGTTTGTCCAGGAAGCCGCGGATCGAGCGGCGTCCCTTTACGACCTCGTCGAAACCCGGTGCGGCGGTCACGCGGCCTTCTGAAGCTGAAGGTCGAGCCGGTCCCAGATTTCCACGAGCGCCTGCGTCAACTCGCGCATCATCGCTTCGTCGTGCGCCGGGCCGGGGGTGAAGCGCAGGCGTTCGGTGCCGCGCGGCACGGTCGGGAAATTGATCGGCTGCACATAAACGCCATATTCGGCGAGCAATATGTCGCTGATCTTCTTTGCGCGCACGGGATCGCCGACCATCAGCGGGACGATGTGCGTCACCGAATCCATGACGGGCAGGCCGGCATCGCGGAAACATTGCTTGAGGTAAGCGGCGGCCGCCTGCTGCGCATCGCGTTCCTCGCTCGACCCCTTGAGATGGCGGACGCTGGCGAGCACGCCGGCAACGAGCACCGGCGACAGGCTGGTCGTGAAGATGAAGCCCGGCGCATAGCTGCGGATCACGTCGATGATATTCTTGTCGGCCGCGATATAGCCGCCCATCACGCCGAAGGCCTTGCCGAGCGTCCCCTCGATGATCGTCACGCGGTGCGCCGCGTCGTCGCGCTCGGTGATGCCGCCGCCGCGCGCGCCGTACATGCCGACGGCATGGACTTCGTCGCAATAGGTCAGCGCGTTATACTTGTCGGCGAGGTCGCAGATCGCGTGGACCGGGGCGACGTCGCCATCCATCGAATAGACGCCTTCGAACGCGATCAGTTTCGCTGCGTCGGGATCGTCGGCGGCGAGCAGTTCCTCGAGATGGGCAAGATCGTTGTGGCGAAACACGCGCTTTTCGCAGCCCGAGTTGCGGATGCCCGCGATCATCGACGCGTGGTTGAGCTCGTCCGAATAGATGATGCAATTGGGCAGCAGCTTGCCCAGCGTGCCGAGCGTCGCCTCGTTCGAGATATAGCCCGAGGTGAAGAGCAAGGCGCCTTCCTTGCCGTGCAGGTCGGCAAGCTCATGCTCGAGGTCGATATGATAGTGGGTGTTGCCCCCGATGTTGCGGGTGCCGCCCGATCCGGCGCCGACGTCGTGCAGCGCCTCTTCCATCGCGGCGATGACCTTCGGATGCTGGCCCATCGCCAGATAATCGTTCGAGCACCAGACGGTGATCGGCTTCGGCCCATTATGTCCGGCAAAGCAGCGCGCGTTCGGGAAGGCGCCCTTGTTGCGCAGGATATCGATGAAGACGCGATAGCGGCCCTCTTCGTGAAGGCGGTCGATGGCCCGGGCGAAAATATCGTTGTAGTTCACGTGTGCAGCCCCGCGGGTTGTTTCCGGCGTGCGCCGCCCCCTCCGGCGGCGATATTTGGCGGACCGATAGCCCCGAAACCCCCGAAAAGCCAGTGCGAACGATTCGCAAACCTGGGTCAAATTGTCTCAATCGATCCAATGCCGAACGGGGCGAGGGTGGCGAGCGGCGGCGGCGGTCGATCGTCGCTGCGCGTGAAGACCGCGATGCCCGGTGTCGCGACCGCCGGCCATTGCTGGCCTAGGGTCAGATCGGCAACGCGCCGCGCGATGCCGTCGGCGCCGTCGATCAGCGCGACGCCGGCGCCGGCCGCCGCCTGCAACTCGTCGCGCAGCAGCGGGAAATGAGTGCAGGCGAGGACGATGACATCCATCCTGTCGCCGCCCGGCTGGTCGCGCAGGCCCGCGATGGCGCGGGCAATGGTGCGCGGGTCGACCGCTTCGCCGCGCAACTTGGCCTCGGCGCCGGTCACGAGGCCGGGGCTGCCGTGGCGCAGGACGGTCTTGTCGGCCGCGAATCTGGCGCTGAGGTCGTCGACATAGGGCTGGCGCACGGTCGCTTCGGTGCCGAGCACGCCGATGACGCCGCTTTTGCTCAGCGCAGCCGCGGGCTTGATCGCGGGGACGGTGCCGACGATCGGCAGGTCGAGCGCGGCGCGGACGTGCGCGAGCGCGATCGTCGAGGCGGTGTTGCAGGCGATCACGGCGAGCCGCGGCTGGTAGCGTTCGGCAAGCCGCCCGAGCAGCGCGGGAACGCGCGCCGCGAGTTCGGCATCGCTCTTTTGCCCATAGGGCAGGCCGGCATAGTCGGCAGCATAGACGATTCGAGCGGTCGGCAGCAGCGCCCGCGTCGGCCCGAGCACGGTGAGCCCGCCGAGGCCGCTGTCGAAGAAGAGGAT
>CAZSMB010000110.1:2830-4457 GCA_964607625.1 uncultured Sphingopyxis sp.
CGCAACATCGCCACAGTGCCGGCGAACCAGCCGGGGAGTGCCATGACCATCTATCTGCTGATCGCGGCGGGCTATCTGCTCGGCTCGATCCCCTTCGGAATGATCCTGACGCGCGCGTTCGGCGCCGGCGATCTGCGGCAGATCGGGTCGGGCAGTATCGGCGCGACCAATGTGCTGCGCACCGGGCGCAAGGGGCTTGCGGCGGGGACGGTGCTGCTCGATGGCGCAAAGGGGGCGGTCGCCGTCCTGCTCGTGCGCCATTTCGCGCCGGAAACGGGCAATCTGGGAGAGATCGCCGCGGGTGCCGCGGCGGTGATCGGCCATTGCTACCCGGTGTGGCTCCGGTTCCGCGGCGGCAAGGGCATCGCGACGCTGCTCGGCCTCTATCTTGCGCTGGCCTGGCCGATCGCACTGGCGTTCGCGCTCGTCTGGCTCGCGGTGGTGGCGATCACGCGCATCTCGTCGCTTGGCGGCATGTCGGGCGTCGTGGCGGCGCCGATCGCGGCCTTTGCGTTTGGCTATCCTGCCTATGCCGTCGGGCTTGCCGGGCTCGCGCTGGTCGCGCTGTGGCGACATCGCGAGAATATTGCGCGGCTGCGGGCCGGAACCGAGCCGCGTATCGGCGGCAAGAAGGACGCCGCGTGACCCATGCCGAGCGGCTCGCGCGGCTGCGGCTGATCCGCACGCCGCGGGTCGGGCCGGTCAGCTGGCACCAGCTGATGCAGCGTTTCGGATCGGGCGAAGCGGCGCTCGCCGCGCTCCCCGACCTTGCCGGTCGCGGCGGCGGGGGACAAGTCCGCATCGCGCCCGCCGATCTCGCCGAGCGCGAGATCGCGCGCGTCGCCGAGCTTGGCGCCCGGCACGTCTTTGTCGACGAAGCGGACTATTCGCCGCTGCTGCGCGAAATCGACAGCGCGCCGCCGGTCCTGATCGTGCGCGGCGATACCGCGATGGTGCGGCGGCCGTGCGTCGCGATCGTCGGCGCGCGCAATGCCTCGGCGGCGGCGTGCCGGTTTGCGCGCCAACTCGCCATCGACCTCGGCGCCGAAGGCGTCACGGTGGTCAGCGGGCTCGCGCGAGGGGTCGATACCGCGGCGCATGTCGGCGCGCTTGGCGGCGCGACCGCGGCGGTGATCGCGAGCGGCATCGACATAGCCTTTCCGTCCGAAAATGCCGCGCTGCAGGACAAGATCGGGAGCGACCAGCTGCTGGTCGCCGAGCAGCCGCCGGGCACCGAACCGCTGGCGCGCCATTTCCCGTCGCGCAATCGCATCATCGCCGGACTTGCAGCGGGAACGGTGGTGATCGAGGCGGCGCCGAAGTCGGGGTCGCTGATCACCGCGCGCCGCGCCGGCGACTATGGGCGCGAGGTGATGGCGGTACCGGGGTCGCCGATCGACCCGCGCGCGCAGGGCTGCAACCTGCTGATCCGCGAAGGCGCGACGCTGGTCCAGTCCGCCGCCGACGTGCTGGAGGCGGTGGGACCGATCGACGGAAGGATGCTGCGCGAACCCGCACCCGCGTCCGTATCGGCGCCGCCCCCGGTCGAGGCGGCCGACGGCGATCGCGCCGGCATCGCCGACCTGCTCGGCCCGACCCCGGTGCTCGTCGACGAGGTGGTGCGCCA
>CAZSMB010000110.1:4557-9063 GCA_964607625.1 uncultured Sphingopyxis sp.
ACCAAATGCCTCTTGACGACGGGCGGAGCGTCGGCAAGCCTCGCGCGTATATGCGTAACAGTTCCCGGGGAACGGATTTTTCATGCAGTTGGTAATTGTGGAATCGCCGGCCAAGGCGAAGACGATCGAGAAATATCTCGGCCGCGATTTCAAGGTGTTGGCAAGCTATGGCCATGTTCGCGACCTGCCGCCCAAGGACGGCTCGGTCGATCCCGACGACGGCTTTGCGATGCAGTGGCAGCTCTATCCCGACAAGGCGAAGCGGCTGAAGGATATTCAGGACGCGGCGAAGCAGGCCGACCGCCTGATCCTCGCGACCGACCCCGATCGCGAGGGCGAGGCGATCAGCTGGCACGTCCAGGAATTGCTGCGCAACAAAAAGGCGCTGCCGCAGGTGGTCGACCGCGTGACCTTCAACGCGATCACCAAGCAGGCGGTGACCGACGCGATGGCGCATCCGCGCGGGCTCGACGACGATCTGATCGACGCGTATCGCGCGCGCCGTGCCCTCGACTATCTCGTGGGCTTCACCCTGTCGCCGGTGCTGTGGCGCAAGCTGCCCGGCGCGAAATCGGCGGGGCGCGTCCAGTCGGTCGCGCTGCGCATGATCGTCGAGCGCGAGCGCGAGATCGAAGCCTTTGTGCCGCAGCAATATTGGTCGGTCACCGGGCTGTTCGAGATGGGCGGGACGCCGTTCAAGGCACGCCTCGCGCGCTGGCGCGGCGACAAGATCGAGCGGCTGTCGATCGGCACCGAAGCCGACGCGCGCGCCGCCGAAGCCGATGTGAAGGCAGGGCATTTCACCGTCGATGCGGTCGAAACCAAGCCGCTGACGCGCAATCCGCCGCCGCCGTTCACGACATCGACCTTGCAACAAGAGGCTGCGCGCAAGCTCGGCTTCTCGGCGAGCCACACGATGCGGGTCGCGCAGAATCTCTACGAGGACGGCGCGATCACCTATATGCGGACCGACGGCGTCCAGATGGACGGCAGCGCGATCAGCGCCGCGCGTAAGGCGATCGCGACGCGCTACGATGGCGGCTACGTCCCCGACCAGCCGCGCCAGTATCAGACCAAGGCGAAGAATGCGCAGGAAGCGCACGAAGCGATCCGCCCGACCGATTTTTCGAAGGACAAGGCCGGCAGCGGCGACCATGCGCGGCTCTATGAGCTGATCTGGAAGCGCGCGCTGGCGAGCCAGATGGCGTCGGCACGGCTCGAGCGTACCAGCGTCGACCTGACCGACGGCACCGGCAAGACGATGCTGCGCGCGACCGGGCAGGTCGTGAAATTCCCTGGCTTCCTCGCACTCTACGACGAAGGGCGCGACGATGCCGAGGACGACGACGCGCGCCTGCTCCCCGCGATGGGCAAGGGCGATGCCCCCGCGAAGACCGGGGTCGAGGTCGAGGGGCACGAGACCCAGCCGCCGCCGCGCTATTCCGAGGCGAGCCTGGTCAAGAAGATGGAGGAGCTCGGCATCGGGCGTCCGTCGACCTATGCCTCTATCCTGCAGGTGCTGAAGGACCGGGCTTATGTCCGGGTCGAAAAGAACCGCTTTCACCCCGAAGAGAGCGGGCGCCTGCTGACGGCGTTCCTCGAACGTTTTTTCGGGCGCTATGTCGAATATGATTTCACCGCCGGGCTCGAGGAGGAACTCGACGACGTATCGGGCGGCCGCGCCCAGTGGCAGGCGGTGCTCGACCGCTTCTGGCGCGATTTCAAGCCGCGCACCGGCGAGGTGATGGAGCAGAAGCCGTCGGAGATCACCGCGGCGCTCGACGAATTCCTCGGCCCCTATCTCTTCCCCGACAAGGGCGACGGCAGCGATCCGCGCCTGTGCCCCAATTGCGGCACCGGTCGGCTCGCGCTGCGCGGCGGGCGTTTCGGCCCGTTCATCGCGTGCAGCAATTATCCCGAGTGCAAGTTCACCCGCAAATTCTCGCAGCCGGGCGGCAGCGACGCGGGCGATACCGGGCCCGAGACGCTGGGCACCGATCCCGACAGCGGGCTGGACGTCACGAAGCGCAGCGGCCGTTTCGGCCCCTATGTCCAGCTCGGCGATGGCAAGGAAGCGAAGCGCTCGTCGATCCCGAAGGACATCCCGACAGAGGATTTCGACCTCGATTATGCGCTACGGCTCTTGAGCCTGCCGCGCGATGTCGGGGTGCACCCCGAAAGCGGCAAGCCGATCGTCGCGGGGCTCGGCCGCTATGGCCCTTATCTGCTCCACGACGGCAAATATGCGAAGCTGAACGGCACCACGGAAATCTTCGAGATCGGCATGAACGCCGCAGTCGCACGCATCGCCGACGCCGCGAATGGCGGCGGGCGCGGGCGCGCGAAGGCCGAGCCGCTCAAGACCTTCGGCGCGCATCCGACGAGCGGCGGCGAGATGAAGCTGATGGCGGGGCGCTTCGGGCCTTACGTAACCGACGGCAAGACCAATGCGACCCTGCCCAAGACGATGGAGCCCGACGCGCTGACCGAAGAGGAAGCGGTCGCGCTGATCGACGCCAAGGCGGCCAAGGGGCCGGCGAAGGGCAAGAAAAAGGCGGCGCCGAAGAAAAAGGCTCCGGCGAAGAAGGCGACCGCGAAAAAGGCGCCGGCAAAGAAGAAGGCGGAAGAGTAAGCCGCAATCCCGATCCTTCGCGCCCGGGGTTGGGGCGATGGCAGGGAGCGACCGATTGTGGACACATAGAATATCGTCACCCCGGACTTGATCCGGGGTCCATTAGGCGCAGCGTCGTGTGAATGGATCCCGGATCAAGCCTGTCCTGAGCTTGTCGAAGGGTCCGGGATGACGAATGCCCGTGAACGACCGATTGCGGCCGCACCCCGAAAAACGACTACTGTTTTATGCAGCTCTGGCTGCGGGTCATAAATCCAACCGTGATACCGCCCTGGTCTGAACATTTGTCAGCTCGAAAGATAGCAATCGTCACGCTTCCAAGGAATAATGCCGCGACAACGGCAAGCAAAAATATGTAACGATAGCGGCTCATTGGAGCGAGCTTATCTTCCTTTGGCCCCACAGCGTCAATGACTGCTACCCACCCCAAGTCGGACACCCGCCTCGAAAAAACCGCTGTCCTACATTGTTCGGCTGTGCCAGCATCCGTTTCGGCTCTTTCGATAGGTGGATAAACGCGGTCACGGCCCGGTTTGCGGACGCGGTCGGGAGCCGGCGCAGGTTCGGCGAACGCAAGCCAGCGGCGGCCGCACAAGGCTGAACTTTGCTGAACTTTGGAACGACGACGCGGACCACCCCGCGCCAACCGAAGACTGCAATGGCACCAAGCCACCCGGTTCCCGCTGCTCGGCAACCGTCGCGCTCCCGAACGCTCGCCTCAATCGACCCAGTCGAGCCCCATGTCGCGATAGACGCCGCGGTCCTCGTCCCAGTTTTCCTTGACCTTGACGTGCAGGAACAGGTGGACCTTGCGTCCCATCAGTTCGGCGAGTTCGGCGCGCGCCCTGGCGCCGATTTCCTTGATCCGCGCGCCGCCCTTGCCCAGCACGATCGCGCGCTGGTTGTCGCGCGCGACATAGATTTGCTGGTGGATTTCGGCGCTCCCGTCGGGGCGCGTCTTGAAGAGCTCGGTTTCGACCGTCGACTGATAGGGAAGCTCCTCGTGGAGCTGGCGATAGAGCTGTTCGCGCGTGATCTCGGCCGCAAGCGTCCGCTCGGGCGCGTCGCTTACCTCGTCCTCGGGGAAATGCCACGGCCCCTCGGGCATCAGGGCGGCGAGATGCGCCTTGAGCTCGGGCACGCCGTCGCCGCTGCTCGCCGCGACGAAGAAGGTCTCGTCGAACGGCAGCTTCGCGTTCAGTTCGGTCGCGATGGTGAGCAGCTTGTCCTTCCTGGTCAGGTCGACCTTGTTGAGGACGAGATATTTCTTCTCGGGCCGCCCCGCGACGCCTTCGAGCACGCGCTCGACGCGTCCGCCGAGCTTTGCCGCGGCATCGACCATCACGAGTATCGCCTCGGCTTCTTCCAGGCTGCCCCACGCCGCGGCGACCATCGCGCGGTCGAGCCTGCGGTTCGGCGCGAAGATGCCCGGCGTGTCGATCAGGACGATTTGGGCGTCGCCGTCCATCGCGACGCCCATCAGCCGCGTGCGCGTCGTCTGCGCCTTGGGGCTGACGATCGCGACCTTCTGGCCGACGAGCGCGTTGACGAGGGTCGATTTGCCCGCATTGGGCGCGCCGACGACGGCGACGAAGCCGCAGCGCTGGGTCATGTCTTGTCTTCCTGTGCCAATCGTTCGAGCAGCGCCGCGGCGGCGGCCTTTTCGGCCGCCTGTTTCGACGCGCCTTCGCCCTCCGCCTCGGCGAGCTTGCCGACCGCGACCGCGACGCGGAAGCGCGGGGCATGGTCGGGGCCTTCGCGGCGGACGAGGCGATATTCGGGCGGCTTGCGCTTGCGCGCGAGCGCCCATTCCTGAAGCGCCGCCTTGGGATGTTTGGGCGCGGCGACCTGGCCTTCGATCATGCTCCCCCAAT
>CAZSMB010000111.1:0-5499 GCA_964607625.1 uncultured Sphingopyxis sp.
CCGTGGCTGCCGCCTTCATAGACTTTCAGCACGGCGTCCTTGACGATCTTGACGGTCGCGTGGGCCGAGGCGCCGATCGGGACGATCTGGTCGTCGCCGCCGTGCAGGACGAGCGTCGGGACGTCGAACCTCTTGAGGTCCTCGCTGAAATCGCTCTCCGAAAAGGCGCGGATGCTGTCGAGTTCGCCCTTGAGGCCGCCCATCATGCCCTGGCGGACGAAATCGTCGCGCAGCGCCTCCGACACCGTCGCCCCGTCGCGGTTGAAGCCATAGAAGGGGATGGTGAGATCCTTGAAGAATTGGGCGCGGTTGTCGAAGGTGCCCTTGCGGATGTCGTCGAACACCTCGATCGGCAGGCCGCCGGGATTGGCTTCGGTCTTGAGCATCAGCGGCGGCACCGCGCCGATCAGCGCGGCTTTCGCGACGCGGCTCGTCCCGTGCCGGCCGATATAGCGGGTGACTTCGCCGCCCCCGGTCGAATGGCCGACGAGGATCGCGTCCTTGAGGTCCAGCTGCTCGATCAGTTCGGCGAGGTCATCGGCATATTGGTCCATGCTGTTGTTCTCCCAGACCTGATCCGAGCGGCCGTGGCTGCGGCGGTCGTGGGCAATGGTGCGAAAGCCTTTGCCGGCGAAAAAGACCATCTGCGGGTCCCAGGCGTCGGCGCTGAGCGGCCAGCCGTGCGAAAAGACGATCGGCTGTCCGTCCTTCGGACCCCAGTCCTTGTAGAAGATGCGGGTGCCGTCCTTGGTGGTGATCGTGGTCATGTCGTGGTTCCTTTCGGTGCGGGCGGGCGGGGATGTCCGCCGATGGGATGGAGATAAGCGGCGTGGGGCTTGTGCGCGATTGGCGGAAACGACATTATGCGGGTCAAATACGACAAGGAGCGAGCATGGACCGCGACGATTACGGATCGAAGGCACCCGGCGCCGAAGTCGGCATCCTGCTCTATCCCGATTGCCAGCTCGGTTCGGTGCACGGCCTGACCGAATTGTTCGCGACGGCGAGCCGCTTTGCGCGGTACCACGGACGCACGCCGCTGCGGGTGAGCCACTGGCGGTTGTGCGCCGACGGCGCCTTCCAGCGCGTCTTCGACAGCCACGCCGAAAAAGACGCAGCAACCATGCCGGCGGTACTGATCGTGCCCGGCAGCCTCGACCATCCGCTGACCGCCGAAGAAGCCGCGCCCTATGCGCGCTGGCTGCTCGACCGCCATGCGCAAGGGGCGGTGCTCGCGTCGAATTGCGCAGGGTCGTTCGCGCTCGCGGCGGCGGGCCTGCTCAGCGGCCGGCCGGCGACGACCCACTGGGCGTTCGAGGAGCAGTTTCGCGGCCGCTTTCCCGAGGTCGAGCTGGAAATTGACCGGATGGTGGTCGACGACGGCGATATCGTGACCGCGGGCGGGATGCTCGCGTGGACCGACCTGGGCCTGCGGATCGTCGAACGCTTGCTGGGGCCGACGGTGATGATCGAGACGAGCCGGTTCCTGCTGATCGAGCCCGGCGGGCGCGAGCAGCGCAACTATGCGAGCTTCGCGCCCAACATGACGCACGGCGACGCGCCGGTGCTCAGGGTCCAGCACTGGCTGCAGGCGCGCACCGGCGGGCATGTGTCGGTGCGCGACATGGCGGGCGAAGCGGGGCTGGAGGAGCGCACCTTTCAGCGCCGCTTCAAGGCGGCGACGGGGATGACGCCGCTCGAATATTGGCAGCAGCTGCGGATCGGCAAGGCGCGCGAACTGCTGGAATTCACGCGCGAGGCGATCGACCGGATCGCCTGGCGGGTCGGCTATGAGGACGCCGCCGCCTTTCGCAAGCTGTTCCACCGCATCACCGGCCTGTCGCCGGGGGAATATCGCCAGCGCTTTGCAGCAAATGCGCGGGGGCGGGGAGGCTGAGGCTATTCCGCTTCGAGTGCCTTGCTCCATTCGGCGCGCGCCCATTGGCCGAGCGGCGCGATCAGATCGAACAGCGCGCGCCCGTGCGCGGTCACGCGATAGCATCCTGCGTCGCTTTCGATCAGCTTCGCCAGCTTGAGTTCCTTGATCCGCGTATTGAGGACACCGGGCGAAATGCTCTCGCATTGCGCCTGCAGCGCATTGAAGGCGAGCGGCCCGCGTTCGGCAAGCACCCAGAGGATTCCGAGCGCCCAGCGGCGCCCCAGCAGGTCGAGGAGTGCCATCACCGGCGCACCCGAGCGCGACCCGCGTACCGGCCGCCCTGGGCGCGGAATTGCCATATCGTCGGTCATCGCCGTCCCTTTCTGCGCAGCCCGTCGCACGCCGATTGCCGGGCCAATGGATCGCTATTAAATTAATAGCGACTCAAGAGGAGCCCGTCACCATGTCGCAGATCATATTTTATTCGGGAACGCGCAATGCTTCGAGCTGGGCCATGCGCGCCTGGCTCGCGCTGCGCGCGGCCGAGGTCGAATTCGAAGAGGTGATCGTCGATATCCGCAGACCGCAGCGTTTTGCCGGGCTCGCGCAGGTGGGGCAATTCTCTCCTTCGGCGACGGTTCCCGCGCTGACGATCGACGGACGGGCGATCTTCGATTCGATCGCGATCATGGAATATGCGAACGACGTTGCGGGCGGCGCGCTGCTTCCGGCCGATCGGCTCGACCGGGCCGAGGCGCGATCGTGGATCGGATGGCAACATGCCGGCCTGTCGCGGATTTGCGGCCGGATTTCGTTCGAGAGCGCCTTCTATCCCTATAAGCGCACGCTGAGCGAGGCTGAGCAGGACGAGGCGGCGCGCTTGTTCGCGGCGCTTGAGCCGCTGCTCGGCCGGTCGGACGGGCCCTATGTGTTCGGCGCGGTTTCGCTCGCCGATTTCATGCTCGCGCCGACCGTGATCCGGCTGGCGCGGCATCGCGCGGATTGCACCGCCTTCCCGCGAACCGCGGCGTGGCTGGCGGCCGTGATCGCGCACCCGCTCGTCGCCGAATGGCTCGCCGAGGCCGACGCCGCGCCGCATATCTGGTTCGACGATTATCTGCTTCCCGGCGAAGCGCCGGCGCTTTACGCCGACGCGGTCGAGGCGCGATAGGGCTGCGTGAATTTTTTTGGAAGGGCTGTCGATTTGGCGCGGGCCCGTTCGTCGTGTGGGTACGCGGCCGCTTTTGGCCCGCCAATGAGGAGATGACAGATGCGCGTAATGGTGTTCGTGAAAGCGACCGAAGACAGCGAACAGGGCATGACGCCCTCGCCCGAACTCGACCAGATGTTCCTCGACATGGGCAAGTTCAACGAGGAACTGGTCAATGCCGGGGTGATGGTCGCCGGCGACGGCCTGAAACCCTCTTCGGCCGGCAAGCGCGTCGCGTTCGACGGGGCGAGCCGGACGGTGATCGACGGCCCCTTCGCCGAAACGCGCGAGCTGGTCGCCGGCTATTGGCTGTGGGAGGTCAAGGATATGGACGAGGCGATCGCTTGGGTGAAGCGATGCCCCAACCCGATGTTCGGCCCCAGCGAGATCGAGATTCGCCCGCTCTACGAGATGGAGGATCTGGCCGAGGTCATCCCGGCCGAAGCGGCCGCGATCCACGACGGCGTCGGCGAGAAGCTGGCGAAGAGCTGACCCCTTGCCGGTCCCGCCATGCGCCTCTAACCCGGGCGCATGGCGGCCGACCCCACCCATAGGGCCATCGAGGCGACCTTTCGGATCGAACGGGCGCGGCTCATTGCGACACTGGCGAGGATGACGCGCGACGTCGATCGCGCCGAAGAGCTGGCGCAGGACGCGCTGATGCTCGCGCTTGGCGAATGGCCGAAGGCGGGGGTGCCCGCCAATCCGGGCGCCTGGCTGACTGCGGCGGCGAAGCGGCGCGCGATCGACGGCTTTCGCCGCAGCGCGATGCAGGAGCGCAAACATGCCGAGATGGCCCGCGAGGCGGACTGCGAGCGCGACATGAGCATCGAGGAACTCGAAGCGCGGCTCGACGACGATCTGGGCGACGAACTGCTGGGGCTGATCTTTGCAGCATGCCATCCGGTGCTGTCGCCCGAGGCGCGTGCAGCACTGACCCTGCGGCTCGTCGGCGGGCTGACGACGCCGGAGATCGCGCGCGCCTTCCTGTCGAACGAGGCGGCGATCGCGGCGCGGATCACGCGGGCCAAGAAGGCGATTGCGAAGGCGGGGGTGGCGTTCGAAGTGCCGCGCGGCCGCGAACGCGCGCCGCGGCTCGCGTCGGTGCTCGAGGTCGTCTATCTGATTTTCAACGAAGGCTATGCGGCGACAAGCGGGCCCGACCTGGTGCGCCCGCCGCTTTGCGCCGAGGCGCGTCGGCTCGGGCGCATCCTCGCGGGGCTGATGCCGGAAGAGCCGGAGGTGCTGGGGCTGCTCGCGCTGATGGAGATTCAGGCGTCGCGGCTTGCGGCGCGTGCCGGTCCCGGCGGCGCCTTCGTGCCGCTGCCCGAACAGGACCGGGCGCGCTGGGACCAGCTGCTCATCCGGCGCGGTCTGACGGCGCTGGAGCGGGTCGAGGCGCTGGGCGCCGCCGACGGGCCCTATGCGCTGCAGGCGGCACTCGCGGCATGCCATGCGCGGGCCAGGAGGGCCGAGGATACCGATTGGGAACGGATCGCGGCGCTGTACGACCGGCTGGGGCGGGTGATGCCGTCGCCGGTAGTCGAACTGAACCGGGCGGTCGCGTACAGCATGGCGTTCGGTCCCGAGGCGGGGCTGGCGCTGGTAGACGCGATCGCCGACGAGGCCCTCCTTCGACACTATGCCCCGCTTCCGGCCGCTCGCGGCGATTTCCTGCTCCGCGCCGGGCGCCGCGACGAAGCGAAAGCGTCGTTCGAGGCCGCGGCGGCGCTGACCGCGAACGAGCGCGAGCGCGATTACCTGCTGGACCGTGCGGCGGCCTGTGGCGGTGAGGCGGAATGCCGCTGAAGGTCGAGACGATCGGCGCGGAGGCGCAGCCGCTGTGCGTCCTCGACGATTTCGCGCCGCGCCCCGATGCGCTGCGCGACGCCGCGGCGGTGGCGGATTTCGAGCCGGCGCTGCACCATTATCCCGGCATTCGTGCCGCGTTGCCGCGATTCTATCTCGATGATCAGCTACCGATCATTGCTGCGGCGGTGCGGGCGGTTTTCGGGGGGAGCGGCGCGGTGCGCCTGATCGACGCGAGCTTTTCGATCGTCACCACGCCGCCCGAGGCGCTGAACAAGGCGCAGCGGCTGCCGCATTGCGATGCCTTCACCCCCGATCGCATCGCGCTGGTGCATTATCTGTCGCCGGGCGGCGGCGACGGCACGGCTTTTTTCCGGCACCGGGCGACGGATTTCGAGACGGTGACCGAGGCGCGGCGCGCGGCCTATTTCGCGGCGCTCGACGCCGAGCCGGAGCCCGCGGCGGCCTATATCGCCGGAGATACCGAGGCGTTCGAAGTCGTGCACAGCGTCGAAGCGCGCTACAACCGGGCGTTGCTCTATCGGAGCTGGAACCTGCATAGCGGGGCGATTGCGCCCGGTGCCCGGCTCTCCGCCGACCC
>CAZSMB010000111.1:5599-9016 GCA_964607625.1 uncultured Sphingopyxis sp.
GGGGCTGGAGGCCGATTACGGCACCTATGCCCCGGGCGGCGATTGCAGCCGCGAACCGCGGATCGCGATCGGCGACGCCGGCTTTGCCTTTACCGCCAACGGGCGAACCGTGGCGGGCAAGCCGGTCGAGATGGCCGCCAGCTTTTTCGGCAACAGCTATCAGGGGATCAGCCTGGTCTATTTCCCCTTTCCCAAGTCGGCGGACGATTACGGCATGGTCCAGTTGACCACCAGCCCCGACGAAAAGCGCGGCACGCTGCTCGTCGAGGCCTATGTGCCCAAGGGACAGCGGATCGACCCGTTCGAGGGCGCGTTCGTGCGGGCGGCGCCCTATATCCGGTGCAAAGGCACCGAGGTTGCGGTGCCCGCCGCGCCGCCGCCGGCCCCGGAAAAGCCCGCCGTTCCGCTCGACTGGAACAATCTTGCGACGCTCGAAGGCGAGTATCAGGGCGGCTTCGACGCGTTCGGCGCCGGGCCGGTCGCCGTGACGCTGCGCGGCCTGATGGGGCCGAAGCTCGGCACGCTGGAGGCCAATCTTCGGGTCGCCGGGCCGCTGAACCGCGAGGGCGGGATCTATTATTTTTCCGGTAACGCCCCGCATCAGGGCGGCGAGGATCAGGCCTATGTGCTGATCGACCCGCGGCGGCGCGCGGTGCAGGTCGGGCTGTGGGAACGCGGCAGCCTGAAAGTCTATCTGGCGGGCAGCAAGACGCGCCTGCCGCTGCCCCGCGACGTCGCGGCGATGGTGGCGAACAGCCCGCCCGAGGGGGCGGTCGCCGCGCCGGGCAAGCCGTGGGAGGTCGTCCCCGCCGAGGGTCGGGCCCCGCTCGCCTATGTCGACGCCGCCGCCTCGCCGCGCATCCGGTCCTTCAGCATCTTTTGCGACGCCGGACGGCCCGCGATCGCGATGCTGACGGTCAAGCCGATCACCGAGCGGCCGGTGACGCTGACCTGGAATTTCAACGGTCGCACCACGAACCTGGCGATGATCCAGAGCAACCGCGAGGCGACGTTCTGGCAGAGCGGACTGTCGGGCTCGCCCTTGATTTCGCAGATCGAGGAGGGGCGCGACCCGGCCTATCTGCGCATCAACGGTGCGCTGGAAGGACAGGCGTCGTTGACCGGGGCGAGCGCCGCGCTGCGCGTCGCGTTAAAGGGTTGCGGCCGCTAGACCCTCCGAACGGCTCGACCCGTCGCGGGCGATGCACGGCCCGGCAGCGGGGGATTGGAATGCGCCGCCGCGCTGTGAGACGGAGCGGGTTTCCATCCCGTTCCCGCAGGAGATTTCCATGCCAAAGCCGCTCGGCTTGCTCGCTTCGCTGTGCCTCGCCGCCGCCGGTACCCTTGCCGCCGCCCCCGCTGCGCTGGCGCAGGATGCCGCCGTACCGACGCTGACCCCCGGCGCCAAAGTCTATGACAATGCCGGCGAAGAGGTCGGCACGATCGCCAAGGTGGCGGGCGACAAGGTCGCGGTGTCGATCGACGGCAACGGGCTGGTGGTGCCCAAGGATGCGTTCGCACAGGGTGACAAGGGCCCGGCGCTGAAGGCGCCGAAGGCGAAGATCCTAGCGGTGCTGCACGAGGCCGAAAAGGACGCCGCGGCGGTCGAGGGCGCGCTGAAACCCGGCGTCGAGGTGCGCAGCGCCGACGGCAAGGACGTGCTCGCGACGGTCAAGGAGGTACAGCCGCAGGGCGCGCTGCTCGCGACCGAGGCGGGCACCATCACGATGCCGCGCGCCGCCTTTTTCGTGTCGGACAAGGGGTTGGCGATGAAGGTCACCAAGCAGCAGTTCGCCGAAGGGATCAAGGCGGCGAAAGCGCAGCAGAAAAAGGGGAGCTGACCCGCCGCGTTGCCGCCTGTTAACGCCGCGGGGTGCAGGGTTGTCCCGGTCCCGGCGGACCGGCGAGTCGAGGGAGAAGGACGATGCGGCATGGCGGACACATGATCCTGTTGGCGGCGGTGCTGGCGGCGGGCCTGGTGGCCCCCGCGGCGGCCGAAACGCCCTATGAACGCGCCCAGCGCAACTATGCCGCGCTGATGCGCGGCGAAAAATCGGTGCGCGACCTGAGCCCCGCCGAGCGCCGCGAACTCGCCGCGCTGGAAATCCTGTCGCGGCGGCAGACGGCCCCCGAACCGGGCACCGCGCGCCAGCGCTGTATCGACGAAGAGGTCGAGCGGGCGGGCGGCGATCCCAGCGACCTGGAAAGGCGCGTCATCGACCTGAAGTGCAGCCAGCGTTGAGGGGCTGGACGAAATAGGCGTCCATGCCGCGGCGGGCGCGATAGGCCTCGATGCGGTCGGCGCAGCGGCGCGAGAGCGCCGGGTCGCGCGGTTCGAGCCCGCGGCGCCGGGCGCGCGCGGCCTTCATCAACGCGATCTGGTGGTCGTGGAAGAGCTGGTTCATGTCCATCGCTGTGTCTCCTTTCGGGCCGATCGGCCCGGTTGGTAGCGCTTGCAGGCGAGGGGCAGAGCGTCAGCCTTTTTCCCTTTCGGCGCGGGCGGTCTCGGCACGGATGACCTTGTCGGCCATCGCGCGCCACGCCGCCGCCGCACGCAAATTGCGGTCGCGCACCTGTTCCAGCGGGCTTTTCGCCGCCTCGGCCTGGCAATGCTCGGCCTGGGTCAGATAGAAGTCGCTGGTGGCGGACACGCTGCTGCTCCCTGTTCGGTCAGTCGACCATGTCGGCGATGAGCCGCTTGAGTTCGCGGCGCGACAGCGTCGGCGAGCGGCGCTGCGGCGCAGCAGGCGCGATCGCCTTGCCGGCCAGCGACAGCGCCGCGAGGCGCGGGAAAATCGGGGTATGTGCAATTGTCGTAATCATCATCTTTATCTTTTTGTCGTTTCTTATTTTTCAAATCGGGCGGCGATCATCGCCGCCGCGGTTGCCCGTTGACGGGCGCGTTGCCGCGTTCGCGATAGATCACGCGGCCCTTGGTCAGGTCATAGGGCGTCATTTCGACGCGAACCGCGTCGCCGACGACCGACCGGATGCGAAAGCGTCGCATCCGGCCGGCGGTATAGGCGATGATGCGGTGACCATTTTCGAGCACGACGCCGAAACGGGCGTCGGGCAGGATTTCATCGATCACACCATCGAGGGTGAGAATATCTTCCTTGGCCAAATATCAGGCCGACTGGAGATTGACCGCGGACGTCTTGCCGCGCTGGTCGGTCTCCAGATCATAGCTGATCCGCTGGTCCTTGTTCAGCGTCGCCATCCCGGAGCGCTCGACCGCGGTGATGTGAACGAACGCGTCGCCCGAGCCATCTTCATTCGAGATGAAGCCATAGCCCTTGTCGGTGTTGAAGAATTTTACGGTGCCGGTCGGCATGGGGTGTTTCCTTTCACGAAAACGAAATTCCATCGGCAAAAGCACCGACGGAGCTGGTAGCGTGTGAAGGGAAGTATCCGCCA
>CAZSMB010000112.1:0-8963 GCA_964607625.1 uncultured Sphingopyxis sp.
TTTGTCCCGGCTTTCCGCGGTCAACGTCGAAGGCGACACGATGACGCTGCGCTAGAGCCGATCGACATTCAGCTCTGGCGGTCTGCAAATGGCGGCTTTCCGCGCTTCCGCTGCTCACGTGCAGAAAGCACGCTGCGCTCCGGGTCCCTGAAAATCACCATTTTCGACTCGCCATCTTCTGAATGTCGATCTGCCCTAGTCCGCCGCGCATGAAAAAAAGACCCGGCGCAAACGCCGGGTCCCGAGTGCCTTCTCGAGAGGAGAAGATTATTCGGCCGGAACCGGCGTCCGGCCGGTGATCATGCCTTCGACCTTCGTTCCGTCCGCGCGGACCGGGTCGTGCGCGACGTCGCTTTCGTCGAACACCTTGGTCCATGCCGCGAATTCGAGGCACACGCCGTCGGGGTCGAAGAAATAGACCGAGCGCACGAAGACATCGTCGTTCATCTCCGCCGATGATTGGGTCGGCGAATTGTCGTGGTTCAGGATCTTGGTGACCTTGACGCCCTTTTCGACGAGGCGGTCGTAATATTCATCGAAGCGCTCGGCGGGCACGTTGATCGCGATATGGTTCATCGATCCGTGCGCCGACATGAAATTGCCCTGCGTCGGCAGCGCTTCGGGCGCCGAAATCCCCGGCGCCGCTTCGGGCGCACCATCGAACCAGAAAAAGGCCAGGCTGTCGCCATTCCCGATGTCGAAGAAGAAATGCTGTCCGCGATTGCCGGGAAGATCGATCGTCTTGGTCAGCGGCATGCCGAGAATGTCGCGGTAGAATTCGACCGTCCTGGCCATATCCTTGCACACGAGTGCGAGGTGGTTGACCCCGCAAAATTCGAATTCCTTGTTTGCTTCTGCCATCGTCCGTCTCCTTTGCGTCTTAGTCGGGATTGGCGCCGGGCCGGGCTTTCATGCCCTGGTACCAGCGCAGGATATTCTTGTTTTCGGGGTCGAGCGGCTGGCCGACGCCCGCGCCGAAATCGAGGAATGCGAAGAGCATGATGTCGGCGAGAGTCAGCCGGTCGCCGGCGACGAACTCGCGGTCGGCGATCAGCGGGTCGAGCCATTTCAGCCCGTCCTGGGCCACCGCCTTCAGTCCCTCCGCCGCCTCCGGCAAGCAGCGCATCCGCGGTTCGAACAGCGGCAGGCCCTCTGCAAAGCGAAAGCCGTTGGTCAGCGGCTCGCAAATCTTGAGGTCGACGCGGCGCGTCCACATGCGCGTCGTCGCGCGTTCTTCCGCCGTGTTCCCGATCAGCGCCGGGTCGGGGAAGCGTTCCTCGAGATATTCGCAGATCGCGGTGACCTCGGTCAGCACCGAGCCGTCATCGAGTTCGAGCGCGGGGGTCTGTCCCGCGGGATTGACCTCGCTGTTGTAGGGCGCTCGCCGGTTCTCGCCGCCGCGCAGGTCGATCTCGACCTGTGGCAGCTCGATTCCCTTTTCCGCCATGAACAGTGTCACGACGCGGGGATTGGGGCCGACCGAATTATAGAATCTCATGGTCATCCTCTCAGTGATTCTTTTAGCATCCCTTGGCATAACTGTCAACTAGATTGACGGTTATGCCAAGGCGAGCCCCGGTCGCGGCCAGCGCGTGCGGTAGAGCACACCGTCGGGCGACGAGGTGATATAGGCGTCGCGGCGATCGGCGCCCCCGAACGCGATATTGGTGATGCCGATTCCGGGAAGCGCGACGAATTCGTGCGCGCCAGCCGGATCGAACAGCGTGATGCCGCCTTCGACCAGCGTGCCGATGCAGACCCGGCCGCTTTCCTCGACTGCGAGGCTGTCGAACAGGCGAAAGGCGGGCGGTGTCCCGACGAGGCGGCCGGGCATGAAGGGCGGCGGATCGGCGAGCTCGCCGGGTGCTGCGATGTCCATCGCCCACAGCCGTGCGGTCATCGTTTCGGCGACGTAGAGGGTGTTTCCGTCGGGCGAGAGGCCGACCCCGTTGGGGCCGATCATCTCGGCACGCTGGCGCGAAATGCGCGAACCGTCGGCGCGCGCATAATGGAGCGCGCCGTGGTCGCGGCCGCTCTCGCGGACATGGCCGTGATCGGTGAACCAGAAGCCGCCGTGCGCGTCGAAAACCAGGTCGTTCGGGCCGCTGAGCGGTGCACCGTCGCAGCTGTCATAGAGCGTGGTCACCGATCCGTCGGACAGGTCGACGCGCTGGATCGTGCCGCAGCGCGTCTCGTTCGCGGCATGGATCGGCAACAGCAGACCGCCCGGCAGCTCGGTCCACGCAAACCCGCCGTTGTTGCAGACATAGGCGGCGCCGTCGGGGCCGATCGCCAAGCCGTTCGGCCCTCCGCCAAGTTCGGCGACGACCGACAGGCTGCCATCGGGCGCGACGCGGGTCAGCGTCCCGCGCGCGATTTCGACAAGCAGCACCGACCCGTCGGGCATCGGCACCGGCCCCTCGGGGAACCGCAGGCCGGTCGCGACGACTTCGGGTTCGCCATAGCCGCTCATTCGGGCTTCGACCGCGGCGCGCTGAGGAAGTCGGCGGCGTCGAAGCCTTCGGGTGCGGCAATCTCGACGATCGGATCTTCGCGCGCGTCGAATTCCATGCGCAGCGCGCGGGTAATCACCGCGTGCATGTCGTATAGACAGGTGATGTAGGTGAATTCGAAAATCTGCTCGTCTGTCCAGAAGCTCTTGAGCTTGTCGAAAACCTCTGTGGGGACGCGTCCGGACGCCTGGCTCAGGCAGTCGGCATAGGCGAGGACCGCGCGTTCCTGGTCGTTGTAGCATTCGGCGACGGTCCAATAGGGAACCGCGGCGATCTTCTCTTCGCTGACGCCCAGGCCGCGCAGCGACTTGCAATGCTGCGAAAAGACGAACTGGCTGCCCTTGACCCAGCCGGCGCGCGTCTGACCGAGTTCGCGGAGCACCGGGTTGATCGAGCGCGCGGGATTGCGATAGACGGCGAATCCGTCGACCGCATGTTTGAAGATGTCGGGCGACAGCGCATAGACGGTCCACCAGTCGCCGGGCGTACCGGTCGCGGTGCCGGGCTCGGCAACCGGATCGCGGTCGCCGAACAGGCGCTGGTAATAGGCAAGGACGGTTTCGTCGGTGACGTCGGCGCGGGGCACCTGGCGCAATACGGGCATGTCTTTACTCCTCAGGCGTCGGCATATTTGCGGAAGGCAGCGACGTGGGCGCTGTCGAAATACTCGTCGAGGCGGGTGATCTTGCCATCCCGAACAGCGCAGACGATCGCGCAGGGCAGGCGCACCTCGACATCGTCCTGCACGCGCTTTCCCTTCAAGACATGCTGCTGCACGAAACCGCCGGGAAAGGTGGTCAGGCGGCGGTCGGCATATTCGCGATCCTTGATCCGCGCGACCATGCCGGTCAGCGTCTGCGCGGTCTGGGCGGGGCTGACGATCAGCTCGTCGGTGTTGTGCCAGATCGCGGCGTCGGGGGTGAAGCTGTTCTGCATCGTTTCGATGTCGCCCGCCTCGATCGCGTCGAAAAAGCGCTGCGCCATTGCGCGGATGTCGTCCTGTTCGGCCATATGCCTCTCTCCTTCGTTCAGACTTTCGCGCCGAACATGCGGCCGCCATTGGCCGCGATCAGCCCGTCGATATCGTCGCCCCTGTAATCCGGATCGGCGGATTCGCCGAAGGCCGCGAGCATGTCCTGCGTGACGAGCTCGGCCATCGCCTTCCATTCGGGGTGGGTGAAGATCCAATAGTCGCCGCCCTCGATCGCGCGCACGACACGCGCGCCGATGCGGTCGGGCGACATGCCGCCGGCGAGCACGCCCTGCATCGCCTGGCTCGTCGTCGCGGCCTTGCCCGCCTCGCTCTCTCCGGGGCGGAGCGTCCGCGTCGTCTCGACAATGCGCGTCGCCGACATGCCGGGCATCAGCACCGACAGGCCGACCTTCGTTTCGGCAAGCTCGTTGCGCAGTGCCATCGCGATGCCGAGCGTTGCATATTTCGAGCTGATATAGGCGACGGAGATCGGCGGCGGCACGATGGCGACCATCGACGAGGTGATGACGAGATGCGCGTCCTCTCCGCTTGCCTTCATCGCGCCCAGAAAGGTGCGGCAGGCATAGAGGTGCGCGTGCGCGTTGACCGCATAGTTCCAGCGCCAGACGTCGGTGTCGTAATCCTCGAACGCGCCCGCTCCGCCGCCGACCCCGGCGTTGCTGAACAGGATGCGCACCGGGCCAAAGGCGCGTGCGGTATCGCCTGCCTGCGCCCAGCTTGCTTCGTCGGTGACGTCGAGTTGCAGTCCGATCGCCTCGCCGCCGCTTTCGCACAGCGATGCCGCCGCGGCCTCCGCACCGGCCCCGTCGATGTCGGCCAGGATGACGCGCGCGCCTTTGGCGACGAGCGCGCGGGCGGTCGCGAGGCCGAGCCCGCTCGCGCCGCCGGTGATGAAGGCGGTCTTTCCGCGGACGTCGGTCATTCGGCAAAATCCTTTTCAAGGTGGCGCGTCATCGCGAATTGCGCGAGGCCCGCGGCGAGCGCGAAGGGCAGGATCGTCATCAGCGCCCAGCGCAGGCTATCGTCGCCGTGCACGGGCTTCAGCGCGTCGCTGACCACGCCGATGAACAGCGGGCCGAGGCCCAGGCCGACGATGTTGAACATCAGCATCAGCACCGCAGCGGCGGTGGCGCGGCTGCGCGGCGGGGTAAGGTTCTGGACCAGCGCCAGCGCGGGTGCGACATAGGCCGTGCATGCGGCCATCGGGACGAGCATCAGCGCCAGCGAAACCTGCCAGCTGTCGACGAGCAGCGCGGCGGCGAAGGTCGGGATCAGGATCGCGGTGGCCAGCGCCGGGATCATCCCATAGGCACGCGGCGAGCGTTTCGCAGCGTGGCTGACGAGCCAGCCGCCCCCCAATATCCCGATGCCGAAGGTAATGCCCGCGGCGGGCGCGAACCAGGTCGCCATCGCGTCGAGCGGCATCCCCTGCGTCCGCATCAGGAAGGCGGGGATCCAGTTGAGCATGCCATAGCTGACGAAGGCAGCAAGCCCGCTGCCGATCATCACCATGCGAAGCGACCGGCGGCGCACGAACATCGCGAGGCTCTGGCTGAAGGGCAGCGCTTCGTCGGCGGGCTTGCCGGTGTCCATTGCGCCGCGCGCGGGCTCGCGTACCAGCCAGATGAGCAGCGGCGCGACGACGATGCCGACGAGGCCGATGACCAGAAAGGCATGGCGCCAGCCGATATGCGCTGCCGCCCATGCGCCGAAGGCGGCGCCGACGAAGACGCCGAACGGGCCGTTCAGCGTGAACAGGCCGATCGCCAGCGGACGCCGGTCGGGGGGATAGAGGTCGGCGATTACCGACAGCGACGGAGCGGTGCCACCAGCTTCGCCCGCGCCGACGCCGAAGCGCATCAGGGCAAGTTGCCAGAAGTTGGACACCAGTCCGCAGGCCGCGGTGAAGCCGCTCCACACGACACAGGCGATGCCGATCAGCTTCACCCGGTTCCAGCGGTCGGCGATCATCGCGACGGGAACCCCCATCGCGGCATAGAAGAGCGCGAAGGCGAGGCCGGTGAGCAGGCCGAACTGCGTATCGCTGAACTGCATGTCGGCGCGGATCGGTTCGACGAGCACCGACAGGAGCTGGCGGTCGACGAAGTTGATCGTGCCGACGCAGAACAGCATCGCCAGCGCGATGTTGCGCCGCACGGCAACGATGCGGCCGGACGGCGCGGCGCCCGCTTCTATCGCGGTGGCTTGCATCATGGCTCTCCCCAGGATTGCGCGATTCTCGTTCTGCAGAAATGCTTAGGTATTTAAGTTTATCTGTCAATGTGCTTTACGGTAAGGCGAATAACCGCATGGGAGAGCGAGATGGAAATCAAGGGAAGGCGTGCAATCGTGACCGGAGCGGCGGGCGGCATCGGTCGCGCGACCGCGGTGATGCTGGCGGCCCGCGGCGCGGATGCGGTCGCGCTGGTGGACGTGAAGGAGGAGGCGCTGGCCGAAACCGCGCGCCTTGTCGAAGCCCAGGGCGCGCGTGCGACCGCGCACGCGCTCGACCTTTCCGACATTCCGGCGGCCGAGGCCTGGTTCAAGGCGAATGGCGATGTCGATATCCTGCACAATAATGCCGGCGTCGTGTCGGGCCTGCCGCAATTTCCCGATGTCGATGCGGCGCGGATCCGGTGGATAGTCGACGTCAATGTGACCTCGCTGATTGCGGCGACGCAGATTGCGGTGCAGGCGATGAAGGCGCGCGGGGGCGGGGTGATCGTCAACACCGTGTCGACGGTCGCGCTCGGCACCGGATTCTACGACGCGATGTATGCCACGACCAAGGCGGCGGTGATGATGTTCACGCGCTGCTGCGCGCATCTGAAGGATGAATGCAATGTTCGCGTGGCGGGCATGCTGCCGGGGCTCGTGGCGACGCCGATTCTCGATACCACGGGCGCGGGCGGCAAGTCGGAGTGGATGAAGCAGGTGCTTGCGAACAACGAGGCGTGCGAGCCCGAGGATATCGCGGGTGGGGTCGCGAAGCTGATCGAGGACGACAGCCTTGCGGGCGGCGACTGGGTTGCCGTGCGGCGGCTGGACGGCAGGATCGAGTATCAGTGGGGGCATGCCGACATGGTGTGAGGCGCCGCCCGGCGGGATGGTCAGCGTGTCGGCGCGGCGAGCATGTTCTTGCCGAACAGGTTCGACCATTGCTCGTCGGTCAGCACCGGCCGCGCGCTCGACAGGTTCGCGGCATTCTTGACGTCGGTGCCGGCTGCGACCGCCGGACGCTCGGCGATCCGCGCGAACCAGTCCTGCACGGCGGGATAGACCTCGAGCGAAAGGCCGATCGCGCGGGTCGCCCGCGCCCACGGCCAAGCGGCGATGTCGGCGATGCTATACTCCTCGGCCAGATAATCGGCTTCGCGCAGGCGGCCGTCGAGAACGTGGAGCAGCCGGATCGTCTCGTTACGATAGCGTTCGACCGGATAATCCTGCCCCTCGGGCGCGTAGCGGATGAAGTGATGCGCCTGACCCTGCATCGGGCCGAAGCTGGCCATCTGCCACATCAGCCATTGCTGCGCCTGGCTGCGCCGTCGCGGATCTTCGGGAAGCAATTGTCCGGATTTTTCGGCAAGATAGAGCAGGATGGCGCCGCTTTCGAACACCGGGAGCGGCGCGCCGCCGCCCATCGGATCATGGTCGACGATCGCGGGCAGCCGCCCGTTCGGATTGATGCGGCGATATTCGGGGGTCAGGTGATCGCCGGCAAGCATGTCCATCTTGAGCAAACGGTGCTCCAGCCCGGTCTCCTCGAGCATGATCGAGACTTTATGGCCGTTGGGGGTCGGAGTGAAATAGACGTCGATCATTCGGGTCCTCTTTCGGCAAAGCGGGTTCGGGCGGCGGCGAAAACAGCGTCGAAGGCGGCCTTTCCCGCCGGATAGCCGGCAACGGTCAGGGTCACGCCGGCAATCCTCCACCCATCGCGGCGCACGAGATGGTGGCGATAGCGCCCGATCAGGTCGCCCATCAGCGTTTCGCCGTCGACGGTGACGAAATGCGCGGCGTCGACGATGCTCGTCACCACGGCGTCATCGCCCGTCACGCGGGCAACGATATTGTGCAGGCGATGCGCGGTGGCGTCGAATCCTTCGAGCGCACGGCAGCGCCGGGTCCATTCGTCGGCGGCAACGGTTTCGACGAGCGAACCGATGGCGCCATAGTCGATCGCGATCCGATCGGTGAACAGCGCGCGATAGGCCCGCCAGTCGCGGGCGTCGAGCGCGCCGGCATAAGCGGTTACGGCCGCCATCGCCGCCTCCCGGTCGAGGAAAGCGTCGATGGCGGCCGCACCAGTGGACATCGTCAGAATTTAAAGCCGGCCTCGACCGCGATGTTGCGCGTTGGTTCGAGGTAGAGGATCGCGCGCGGAACCGCGGTGATCGGCGCGGGCAGGTTGAACGCGCTGCCGGTAGTCAGCTCGTTGGTCAGATTCTTGCCGACCAGCGCGAGGTGCCAGCGTTCGTCCTGATCGGAAAGCTGGACGCGCAGGTCGAGCTTCACATAGCCTTTCTGAACACCGAAGATCGGACTCTGGTTATCCGAGTCGAAATATTTGGAGCGACCCGACGCGACGCCGGTGATGTCGAGTTTCAGGTCGTTCGCAAACTCGATACGGCCGTGCGCGGTGACGCTGCCTGTCCATTTCGACGTATAGGCGACGGGGTAGCCGGCCAGATTGTTCGTCGCCGGGGTGCAGGTCGCGGGCTGCGAAGCGAGGCACGCGGCGCCCGGATAATCGTCGTACTTGATATCCTGATACGCGCCCGAAGCGGTGATATCGAAGTTGCGGATCGGGAACAGGCTGAGCGATGCCTCTATCCCCTTCGACGTCGCGCTCGCGGCGTTGCCGGTCAGGTAGCTCGACGAAGCCGGCTGGTAGACCGAGACCTGCAGATCCTTGAACTGGGTGTGATAGGCCGACACGTTGGCGACGACCTTGCCGTCCGCCAGCGTCGACTTGATGCCTGCTTCGTAGTTGGTCGAGCGTTCGGGCTCGAAGGTGAAGGTCGCATCGGTGGTGCCGAGGGTGTTCGATACGAAGCCGCCCGACTTCGACCCGCGGCCATAAGTGGCATAGAGCATCACGCGCGGCGCGACATCATATTGCAGCGTGATCGACGGATCGACATTGCCCTCGCTGATCGACCCTTGCGCGCTCGAAATCGGACGGATCGCGAAGGGACCATAGACAAGGCGCGAGGCGAAGGTGCCGTCCTTGCTTGTGTGGGTGTAGCGCAGACTGCCGATCGCGCGGAACGCATCGGTGATGTTGAGCGTGCCCTGGCCGAAAACCGACCAGCTTTCCGCCGTCTGCTTGAAGCGGCTGTCGATGCGCCCGAAATAGGGGCTGCCGAACAGATCCTCGATATTGAAGCCCTGAAGCTGGTCGAGCGTGTAGTTCGAATGATCGTAATAGACGCCCGCGATGAATTCGAAGGTGC
>CAZSMB010000113.1:0-8914 GCA_964607625.1 uncultured Sphingopyxis sp.
ACGAGGCGGCGCTAGGGGAAAGGCTCGGGCGCGCATCTTGTTTTGATTTCGAGAGGATAGATTATGGACAGCGGCAGCAAGGTGCAATTTTCCGACCGCGAGGCGCTGCTTTACCACAGCTATGGCCGCCCCGGGAAAATCGAGATCGTCGCGTCGAAGCCGATGGCGACGCAGCGCGACCTCAGCCTCGCCTATTCGCCGGGCGTCGCGGTGCCGGTGAATGCAATCGCCGAGGATCCGGCCAAGGCCTATGACTATACCGCCAAGGGCAATCTTGTCGCCGTGATCTCGAACGGCACGGCCATCTTGGGCCTGGGCAATCTCGGCGCGCTCGCCTCGAAGCCGGTGATGGAAGGCAAGGCGGTGCTGTTCAAGCGCTTTGCCGACGTCGATTCGATCGACCTCGAGCTGAAGACCGAAGATCCGCAAGCGTTCATCGACGCGGTCGAGCTGCTCGAACCCAGCTTCGGCGGCATCAATCTCGAGGATATCGCAGCGCCCAACTGCTTCATCATCGAAGCGGCGCTGAAGGAGAAAATGAACATCCCAGTGTTCCACGACGACCAGCACGGCACCGCGATCATCACCGCCGCCGGATTGATCAACGCGTGCCACCTGACCGGGCGCGAGCTGAAGGATATCAAGGTCGTGGTCAACGGCGCGGGGGCGGCGGCGATCGCCTGTACCGAGCTGATCAAGGCGATGGGCGTCCCGCACGACCATGTCATCATGTGCGACCGCAAGGGCACCATCTATCAGGGCCGCACCGAAGGCATGGACCAGTGGAAGTCGGCGCATGCGGTGCCGACCGAGGCGCGCGACCTGACGCAGGCGCTGGTCGGCGCCGACGTTTTCCTGGGCCTCTCGGCCGCCGGCGCGCTCAAGCCCGAGATGGTCAAGGACATGGCGCCCGCGCCGATCATCTTTGCGATGGCGAACCCCGATCCCGAAATCTCGCCGCCCGACGCGCGCGCGGCGCGGCCCGACGCGATCATCGCCACCGGCCGCTCGGACTATCCGAACCAGGTCAACAATGTGCTGTGCTTCCCCTTCATCTTCCGCGGCGCGCTCGACGTGCGCGCGACCGCGATCAACGAGGAGATGAAGATCGCGGCCGCGCATGCGATCGCCGAACTCGCACGCCAGCAGGTGCCCGAAGAGGTTGCCGCGGCCTATGGCGGGCGCGCGTCGAGCTTTGGTCCCGACTATATCATCCCCTCTCCCTTCGACCCGCGGCTGATGGAGATCGTCCCCGCAGCGGTCGCCAAGGCGGCGAGCGAATCGGGGGTCGCGCAAAAGCCGGTCGCCGACCTCGACGCCTATCGCACGAGCCTGCGCGCGCGGCTCAACCCGACGACGTCGGTGCTGACCCTCGCCTATGAAGCGGCGCGCAAGAATCCGAAGCGCGTCGTCTTTGCCGAGGGCGAGGAGGAAGTGGTGATGCGCGCGGCGATCCAGTTCCGCGAGGGCGGATACGGCATTCCCGTGCTCGTCGGGCGCGAGGGGCTGCACGACAAGCTGCGCGAGCTGGGGGTCGCCGATCCCGAAAGCTATGAGGTGCACAACAGCGTCAATTCGCCGCACGTCCCCGAAATGGTCGACATGCTCTACAAGCGGCTCCAGCGCCGCGGCTATCTGCGCCGCGACTGCGAGCGCATGGTCAATCGCGACCGCAACATCTTTGGTTCGCTGCTGCTCAAGCTGGGGCTCGGGGACGCGATGATCACCGGCGTCACGCGCACCTACGCGCAGACGATGCGCGAGGTGCGCCGCGTGATCGACCATGCCGAGGGCAAGACCCCGTTCGGCATGCACATCTGGGTCGGGCAGCAGCACACGATCTTCATCGCCGACACCACGGTGAACGAGCGCCCGTCGGCCGAAATGCTCGCCGACATCGCCGAGCGCACCGCACAGGTCGCGCGCCGCATGGGGCACGAACCGCGCGTCGCCTTCCTCTCCTATTCGACCTTCGGCAACCCGCCGGGATCGTGGCTCGACAATATCCGCGAGGCGGTCCACATCCTCGACGATCGCCAGCCCGAATTCGAATATGAAGGCGAAATGGCGCCCGACGTCGCACTGAACGAGCGGCTGATGAAAAACTATCCCTTCTGCCGCCTGTCCGGGCCCGCGAACGTGCTGGTCATGCCGGGGCTGCAATCGGCGAACCTGTCGGCCAAGCTGCTGCGCGAACTGGGCAGCGGCGCGGTGATCGGCCCGGTGCTCGTCGGGATGGAAAAGCCGGTGCAGGTCGCGACGATGGCGTCGCCCGCTTCGGACCTCGTCACCCTGGCGGTGCTCGCCGCGGGCGGGATCACGGGATAAGGTTTGTTCTGCTCAGATTGAACCGTCGCCCCCGCGAAGGCGGGGGCGGCGCCAAACTAAGGTCCGGTGTTGCCGCCCGACGGGCCCATGCCGGCGGCGCCCACCGCGCCGATATTGCCGAAGATATCCTCGAAGAAGCTGCGGTCGCGACCGAGCGTCGGGGTCTTGTCGCCTTCGGGGCTGATCCGGCTGACGAGGTCGAGACCGGTGTGGTCGACCGCCACGACATTGCCTTGCGCATCGAAGCGGACGCGCATCACGTCCTGCGACACCGGGCGCGGCCGGGCAAAAGCGAGCTGTCGGGTTTCGCGCGACAGATAATAATATTCCTTGTCGCTGAACTGGCTGACGAACGTCGGATGGCCAAGGGTCTTTTCGACCGATTCGCGATTATCGACGCCCGGCGTGATCGCCTGGGTCAGCGTCGGATCGACGACATAGCCCTGGCGCCCGCGAAGTTGCGCGCAGCCGCTCGCCGTCAACACAACGATCAGCCCCGCCGCGATCAGGCGCAGGCGAGGGGCGGCATAGGCAGGCTTGGCATTCGGCATCAACAGTCTCCGTCGCGCAGCCCCGGCCTCACCCGACCGCCCGCCCCGGCGGCCGGCAGCGATCGGCTGCGCATTGTCTCGCGCCTCTTAACCGCAAGCGGGCGACGCACACAAGCCGCTTGTGGCGGGCCGAAGCTTGCTGGAAGCTGACTCGCACGCCCCCTTTTCGGCGCCGCCGAATGCGCCTAAGCGGTCGGGATGATTTCGCTGCGCAAACTCTTTCGGCCCACCCCCGACCCGCGCGAGGCGCTGCGGCCCCTATGGTCGGCGGTCGTCGATGTCGCGCGCGCGCCGCATTGGTATCGCGACGGCGGCGTACCCGACACGCTCGACGGGCGGTTCGACATGATCTGCCTGGTGCTGTCGCTCGTGCTTCATCGCATCGACGACGATCCGGCGCAGGCCGTGGCCGGGGTGCAACTGACCGAATTGTTCGTCGACGACATGGACGGCCAGATCCGCCAGATCGGCTTCGGCGACATGGTGGTCGGCAAGCAGATCGGGCGGATGGTCGGCGCGCTCGGCGGCCGGCTGGGCGCCTATCGCGCCGCCGACGGGTCCGACGCGTTGCGGCAGGCGCTGGTGCGCAACCTGTGGCGCGGAACGACACCGGCGGAGGCGGAGCTCGACCATGTCGCCGCCGAGGTCGCGGCGCTGCGCGGCGCGCTGGCCGCGATGCCCGTCGCCACGCTGGTCAAGGCCGAACGCCTGCCCGGACCCACCGCATGAGTGACGGAGAATTCCCGCACATCGTGACGCTCGCCGAGGCGGCGCAGGGGCGGCACGTCGCGCTCGAAGCCGACGCCGACGCGAGGACGGCGATCGCGGCCCGGCTCGGGATTGTCGCGCTCGATCGCTTTGCGGTCGAGGCCGATCTGCGCGCGGTCGCGGGCGGGATCGCGGCGACCGGCTCGGTCGAGGCCGACGTCGTGCAGGCGTGTGCCGCGACCGACCTGCCCGTGCCGGCGACGATTCGCGAATCCTTTGACCTGCGCTTTCTGCGCGAAGCCATGCCCGACGCAGCGGACGAGGAAGAGGTCGAGATAGGCAGCGCCGATTGCGACATACTGCCGCTCGAAGGCGACCGGGCCGACCTTGGCGAAGCGGCGGTGCAAACGTTGTCGCTCGCGCTCGATCCCTTCCCGCGCCACCCCGACGCCGACCGCATCCTCGCCGAAAAGGGCGTGCTCAGCGAGGAACAGGCGGGACCGTTCGCCGCACTCGCCAAGCTGCGCGGCAAACCGGAGCGTTAATCGTCACCCGCGCCGCCGGTCGCGGCGTCGCCCGTCAGCAGATCGGCCATCGCCTCGTCGAGGCTCGGTTCCTCTTTCGCGGGCGCGTCGGAACCGGGTTTCGCCTCGTCGGCCGGCGCATCGGCTTTGTCGCCCCGCACCGGCAGCGCACCGCCGAGCGCCTGGGCGAGCCTGACGAGCTGTTCGCCGATCACCTTGTCGACAGCGGGTGCGACCTCGCCGACCTTGAAGCGCATATAACCGCCGACGACATAATCGAAGCGGATCGCGGAGCCCGCCTCGGTCGGCTTGATCTGGACGGTCAGCGTGCCCGTGACCGCTTCGCCCTGCAGCGGCCCGAACGCGCCCGACAGACGCATCATTCGCCCGGGCTGGGCGAAGATGATCCGGGCGTGCTGGACGCTGCCCATCGCGCCGTCGGCGCCCGGAAGTTTTTCGCAGAAACAGCCCCCCGCCTGCGCGTCGAGCCAGAAGTTCGCCGCGTCCCCCGACCAGCTATGCTCGGCGGACCACCATTTGTCGGGCGCCCGAAGCATCGTCCACACCGCGTCGGGGGATGCGGCGACCTGCGCCGTATGGGCGACGGTAAAGCCGATGTCGCCTTCGTCGATGACCTTCGCCTGTGCCGGCGCGCCGACGAGCGCCGCCGATACCAGCATGATCGCAATTCGGTACTGCATCGCCCTGCCCCCCTTTTCCTCCGTTTAGCCGGAGGTCGAGGCGCTGGCTAGGCCGTCGCGGTCGCGAGGACCGTTTCGATCGCGTCGTTCACCTCGTCGATCGGCGCCATGCCGTCGACATGCGTCACGATGCCGCGTTCCTCGTAGATCGGCAGGATCGGCGCGGTCTTGGCGCGATATTCGGCCATCCGCGTCCGCACCGTTTCCTCATTGTCGTCGGGACGGCGCTTGAATTCATGGCTGCCGCATTTGTCGCAGGTGTCGGCGACCTTGGGCAGCTTGTAGCGGTCGTGATAGCCCGCGCCGCATTTCGCGCAGGAAAAGCGACCGGTGATCCGATCGACGAGCGCGTCCTCCTCGACCACCAGTTCGATGACATGATCGAGCTTGCGTCCGCGGGTCGAGAGGATCGTGTCGAGCGCCTCCGCCTGTGCGGCGGTGCGCGGATAGCCATCGAAGATCACCGACACGTCGGGACCGAGTTCGTCGAGCCGTTCGCCGATCAGGCCCGAAACGATCGCATCGGAGACCAGTTCGCCCGCATCCATCACCGCCTTGGCTTGCAGCCCCGTTGGCGTCCCCGCCTTCACCGCAGCGCGCAGCATGTCGCCGGTCGAAAGCTGGACCATGCCATGTTCGGTTTCGAGGCGCGAAGCCTGCGTGCCCTTTCCCGCCCCCGGCGGGCCAAGCAGGATGATGTTCAGCGTCATGAAAGCCCCTGTCTCCCTACACAATCGCGCAGGCCGTAACGCACCGATCAGCGACGTGCAACGCCGCCCTTCAATTTCGACTTCTTGATGAGGTCGCCATATTGATGGGCGAGCATGTGGCTCTGGATCTGGGTGATCGTGTCGATCGTCACATTGACGATGATGAGCAGGCTGGTACCGCCGAGGCGGAAGGGCAAGCCAGTGCCGGCGATGAAATATTCGGGGACCAGGCAGATCAGCGCCAGGTAGATCGCCCCGATCACGGTGATGCGCGTCAGCACGAAGTCGAGGTAGGCGGCGGTATTCTTACCCGGGCGGATGCCGGGGATGAAGCCGTTCTGCCGCTTCAGATTGTCGGCGGTTTCTTCGGGATTGAAGACCACCGCGACATAGAAGAAGCAGAAGAAGATGATGCCGCCGGCATAGAGCGCCATATAGAGCGGCTGGCCGTGCGCGAGATACTGGTTGAGCGTGATCAGGAAGTCGCCCCACGCCGATTCGCCCGACACGCGGTTGCCGAGCATCTGGGTGACGGTGAGCGGCATCAGCAGCAGCGACGAGGCGAAGATCGGCGGGATCACGCCCGCGGTGTTGACCTTGAGCGGCAGGTGGCTGCGATCCGCCTGCATCACCCCGCGCTGGGTCGCGCGCTTCGGATACTGGACGAGCACGCGGCGCTGCGCGCGCTCCATGAAGCTGATGAAGGCGATGATGACGATCGCGCCGCCGATGACCGCGACGATCGTGCCGCCGCCCATCGAGCCTTCGCGCACCTGGGTGAACATCTGGGCAAAGCTGCGCGGCAGCTGCGCGAGAATACCCGCCATGATGATCAGCGACACGCCGTTGCCGATCCCGCGGCTGGTGATCTGTTCGCCGAGCCACATCAGGAATAGCGTGCCGCCGACAATGCTGATCACCGCGCCGATGCGGAACAGCATGCCCGGATCGACGACCGCGCCGATGCCCTGGCTCTGTCCGAGGGTTTCGAGACCGACGGCGATGAAATACCCCTGGATCGCGGTCAGCGCGACGGTGCCGTAGCGCGTATATTGGTTGAGCTTCTTGCGCCCGCTTTCGCCCTCTTTCTTGAGGGCGGCGAGGCTGGGGGACAGCGCCGCGGCGAGCTGAACGACGATCGACGCCGTGATATAGGGCATGACGCCGAGCGCGATGATGCTCATGCGCTCCAGGCTGCCGCCCGAGAAGGTGTTGAAGATGTCGAGGACGCCGCCCGAAGCCGCCTGCGTATAAAGCCGCGACAGCGCAACGGGGTCGACCCCGGGGAGCGGCACGAACGACAGGAAGCGGAAGACGATCAGCGCGCCGATCGTGAACCAGATGCGGTTCTTGAGTTCGGTCGCCTGGCCGAACTTCGAAAAGTTCAGGTTGGAAGCAAGCTGGTCGGCGCGAGAGGCCATGGGTATTTTCCTCAGGTTTCGGACCGCGCCCCCCGCGACCCGGCGCCTATGTGCGTTCGCGGGACACGAAGCGCAAGGGGAATGGCCTTCCATTTAAGCCCCTCCTCTTCAAGAGGAGGGGTTTGGGGTGGTGAGTGCGACCTAGCGCCAGGCCCGAGGGCACCACCCCGCTTCACTAGCGAGCAAGCTCGCAAGTTCCGCAGCCCCTCCCCTGAAAAGGAGGGGATATTGGATTATTCCGCCTTCGCGTCTTCGGCCGCCGGCAGTTCGACCTTGCCGCCGGCCTTCTCGACCGCCTCGATCGCGCCCTTCGACGCGCCGGCGACGGCGAAATTCAGCTTTGCGGTCAGTTCGCCCTTGGCGAGGAGGCGGACGCCATCCTTGCCGCCGCGGGCAACGCCCGCCGCCTTGAGCGCGTCATGGTCGACCGTCTTCTTCGCATCGAGCTTCTTCGCATCGACCAGTTTCTGGACCTGACCCAGATTCACGATCGCATAATCCTTGGCGAAGATATTGTTGAAGCCGCGCTTCGGGATGCGCATGTGGAGCGGCATCTGGCCGCCCTCGAAGCCGTTGATCGCAACGCCGCTGCGCGCCTTCTGGCCCTTCTGGCCGCGGCCGCCGGTCTTGCCCTTGCCCGAGCCGATGCCGCGTCCGACGCGCATGCGGCCCTTGCGGGCGCCGTTGTTGTCACGAAGTTCGTTGATCTTGATAGTCATGTTGCACTCGCTTTCGCTGTGTTCGCGCTATGGACCGACGATGGTCAGTCCGGTTCGATTTCGCTCGATGGCTGAAAGCCGGGATAAGGTCCGGCCTTTTCCATCACGATGGCCTGCGCGACATGGGCGCGGCCATCGACGCTGGTGATCGCGGGGCTTCCATGAAGCTGCCACCCCCGGTTGAGCAGTCCCTCGACGCGCGCGCAAAAGGCGCTGTCGTCGGGACCGGTCAACAGGCGATAGAGCTTCATCGCGGCTTAACCCTCGACGATTTCCACCATGTGCGGCAGCTTGCGGATCATGCCGCGCACTTCGGGCGTGTCGACCAATTCGACCTCGCGGTGCATCTTGCCGAGCCCGAGCCCGGTCAGGATGGCACGCTGGTCCTTCGGCCGGCGGATCGGCGAACCGATCTGGCGAATCTTGATCTTCTTGTCGGCCATGGTCTTACTCCGTCACCGCGGCGGCTTCGGCCTCGGCCACGCGATCGGACGCACCGCCGCGCTTGATGAGGTCCGACACCTTCTTGCCGCGACGCTGCGCCACCGATTTCGGGCTGGTCTGTTCGCCCAGCGCCTCAAAGGTCGCGCGGATCATGTTATAGGGGTTCGACGTGCCGACCGACTTGGTCACCACATCGGCAACGCCCAGCGATTCGAACACGGCGCGCATCGGACCGCCGGCGATGATGCCGGTACCCGCAGGCGCCGAACGCAGCGTCACCTTGCCCGCACCGAAGTGGCCGCGGCCATCGTGGTGCAGCGTGCGGCCATCGCGCAGCGGAACGCGGATCATCGCCTTCTTCGCCGCAGCGGTCGCCTTCGAAATCGCCTCGGGAACCTCGCGGGCCTTGCCGTGGCCAAAGCCTGCGCGGCCCTTGCCGTCACCGACGACGACCAGCGCGGCGAAACCGAAGCGCTTGCCGCCCTTCACCGTCTTCGAAACGCGGTTGATGTGGACGAGCTTTTCGATCAGCTCTTCGCCACCATCCTCGTCGCGCGGACGACGATCGTCGCGGCGGCCACGGCCACCGTCACGGCCGCCCCGCCCGCCATCGCGGCCACCACGGCCACGGCGCGGGGCCTGGTTCGTGACTTCGGCGTTGGTCGTTTCGGGCGCCAGGGTCGCTTCGGGCTGGTTGCCCTGACCGGTGCTGTTTTCGTCTGCCATCATTAAAACTCCAATCCGCCTTCACGGGCCGCGTCGGCCAGCGCCTTGATGCGCCCGTGGAACAGGAAGCCGCCGCGGTCGA
>CAZSMB010000114.1:0-1301 GCA_964607625.1 uncultured Sphingopyxis sp.
TCCACCCCTTCATGCCCTTCATCACCGAAGAGCTGTGGACCGGGCTCGGCGACCGTGCCGATTATCCGCTGATCACCGCCAAATGGCCCGCGCCGAACGTGGAGCGCGATGCCGAGGCGAGCGCCGACATCGACTGGTTGATCAAGCTGGTCGGCGAACTGCGCGGCGCCAAGGCCGAACTCGGCCTGCCGCCGGGTGCGCGTCTGACCGCGCATTTCCCGGCGTCTCTCAAGGACCGCACCGACACACTCGCGGCGCAGCTCGACCGTCTCGCGCGACTTGAGCGGGTCAGCTTCGATCCCGCTCCCGCCGGCGCATCGGCGCAGCTCGTCGTCGAAGGCGAGACGATCACCGTGCCGCTCGAAGGCGTAATCGATATCGCCGCCGAACGCGACCGGCTGAGCAAGGCGCTTGCCGACGCGACGAAGGAGCGCGACAGCCTCGCCGGCCGCCTGTCGAACCCGAATTTCGTCGAACGCGCCAAGCCCGAAGCGGTCGAGAAGGCCCGCGCCGACCATGATGCCAAGGCCGCAGAGGCCGAACGCCTGACCGCCGCGCTGGCGCGGCTGGGGTGAGCGGCGAGGCCCCAGTCCAGCCGGTTGCCGCTGCCGCCGATCCCGCTTCGGGGCCCGTGCCGCCGCGGCAGACCGCGCGCGGCGGCGGGCGGATGGACCTGACGAACGGGCCGATCACCAAGACGCTGATCGTCTTCGCGCTGCCGACGCTCGCGTCGAACATCCTCCAGACGCTGTCGGGATCGGTCAATTCGGTGTGGGTCGGGCAGTTTCTCGGCGAAAGCGCGCTTGCCGCGACGGCGAATGCGAACATCATCATGTTCCTGATGTTCGCGACCTTCTTTGGCTTCGGCATGGCGGCGACCGTCCTTATCGGCCAGTCGATCGGACGCGGCGACATCGACGCGGCGCGGCGCGCCAGCGGCGGCGCGATCGGCCTGGCGCTGATCTTCTCTCTCGTCATCGCCGTCGTCGGCTGGTTCGCGTCGGACGCGATCCTGCGCCTGCTCGAAACGCCCCCCGAAGCCTTCGGCCTCGCGCACGACTATCTGCGCGTCACCTTCGTCGCGATCCCGGCGAGCATGTTGATGGTCACGCTGATGATGGCCTCGCGCGGCGCGGGCGATGCCGTGACCCCGCTGCGCTTCATGATCCTGTCGGTCGGGCTCGATATCGTCCTCAACCCGGTGCTGATCCTCGGCCTCGGCCCCTTTCCCCGGCTCGGCATCACGGGCAGCGCGCTCGCGACCGCGATCGCCGGGACGATCAGCCTGATCGCGATGCTCG
>CAZSMB010000114.1:1401-5147 GCA_964607625.1 uncultured Sphingopyxis sp.
TATGTCCAGATGCCCGCGCTCGCGGTCGGTGCCGCGGTCAGTGCGATGGCGGCGCAGAATATCGGCGCGCACCGCTGGGATCGGGTCACGTCGATCACGAACAGCGGCATTGCGATCAACCTCGCGATGACCGGGGTATTGATCGCGCTGCTCCTCGCCTTCGATCGCGCCGCGCTCGGGCTGTTCCTCGGCAGCGGCAGCGAAGCGATCGAGATCGCGCGCCATATCCAGCTGATCGCGACCTGGACCTTCCTGCCCTTTGGCACCACCATCGTCGTCATCGGCACGTTGCGCGCGAACGGCGCGGTGGTGCCGCCCCTGATCATCCTGTTCCTCTCGATGTTCCCCATTCGCCTCGGCATCTATTGGCTCGGCTATCCCTCACTCGGCGGCGACGCGATCTGGTGGAGCTTCCCGCTGTCCTCGCTCGCTTCGCTGGCGATGGCCTGGATCGTTTACAAACGCGGCAACTGGCGCCGGACGCTGCACCAGCCCGGCGACACCGGCCAGGAGTAGATTCGACCAACTCCCCGCGCGGTTCGACTGGCGGCGCGGGGGCCGCTGGCTTTTTCCCGCGCGGGTGCGTTAGGGGGGCAGGATGAAGGTTTCGGATCCCAGGGTGATGCAGCGCGACAAGCGCGCGCGCCTCCTCGCCGCCGCACCAGACTGGCGCGCTTCGGACGCGCGCATCGATCCGCGTGTCGCAATCGGATCGATCGTCGCGATGTGGCTCATCTATTTCCTGATCACGACGGGCCTCGCCATGCTCTCGGGCGCGCCCGACCAGTGGGCGTTCATCGGCCGCCGCGGCCTCGTCGTGCTGGCCGGAATTTTCTGTACCTTCACCCTTTACCAGCTGCTCCAGCGGGCGCAGCCGCGCAGCTTCGGCGCGCGCCTTGCCGCGGCAATGGGCGCGGCGATTCCGCTCGTCATCCTCTACGCCACGGTGAACCTGCTCGTCTTCTTTTACTGGTTCCCGTCGCAAGACACCGCGCAGATCATCGAGGAGGTGCAGTCGAAATTCCCCGTCGCCTGGGAAATGATGCTCATTCTCGACAGCTCGATCCGCTGGTATTTCTTCTTCGCCGTGTGGGCCGCACTCTACGTCGCCTTCGGTTATGCAAACGAGATGCGGGCGGTCGAGCGGCGCGCGAACAATTACCGGCTGGAGGCGAAGAATGCGCAGCTTCGCGCGCTGCACTATCAGGTCAATCCCCACTTTCTGTTCAACACGCTCAATTCGCTCTCGACCCTCGTCATGCGCGGGTCGAAGACCGAGGCCGAAGCGATGATCATGAACCTGTCGGCTTTCCTGCGCTCGAGCCTGGAAGTCGATCCCGAACAGTTTGTCAGCCTGGACGAGGAAATCGCCCTCCAGCAACTATATCTGGACATCGAGCAGGCCCGCTTTCCCGACCGGCTCCAGGTCGCGGTCGATATGCCGGCCGAGCTGAAAAACGCCTGTGTCCCGGTCCTGATCCTTCAGCCGATCATCGAAAATGCGATCAAATACGGCGTTGCACCGAGCAAGGGAAAGATCGGCATCCGCCTGACTGCGACGAGCGAATATGGATTGCTCGTACTGCGCGTCGAAAACGACATCGACCCGGCGGTCCCGGCGCCCGAGCCTGGGACCGGGCTGGGGCTGGGCAACGTCCGCGAACGACTGTTGACGCGCTATGGTCCGTCGGCAGGTTGCGAATGGGGCCGCGCCGACGACGGCGGCTTCTTTGTGTCTTTGTGGCTGCCACTTACTCAACAGGGATGCTGACGGAACAATGCAGACGCTGCGCACGCTGATTGTCGACGACGAACCGCTCGCGATCGAACGATTGCAGATATTGGCGGGCCAGCAGGACGGTGTCTCGCTGGTCGGCACGGCGAGCGACGGCGCCTCGGCGCTGAGGATGGTCGAGGCGCTCGCTCCCGATCTTCTGCTCTGTGATATCGCCATGCCCGACCTCAACGGACTCGAAGTCGCCGCGGCAATCGAAAAGCTCGACAGCCCGCCCGCCGTGGTCTTCGTTACGGCGTTCGATCGCTATGCGGTCGCCGCCTTCGACGTCGCAGCGGTCGATTACCTGTTGAAGCCCGTATCGCCCGCACGCCTCGGCAAGGCGCTCGACCGCGTACGCGACTGGCGCGCCACGGGCCGGCCCAGCCAGAAAAAGAGTCAGTGGATCGAAGAGTTCTGGGTCCAGAACCGCGGCGAGATGCTGCGGATCGATGCCAAGCATGTTGACCTTATCGAGGCCGAACGCGACTATATGCGCCTGCACATCGGGGCGCGAAGCTGGCTGATTCACCAGACGATCAAGACGCTCGAAGCCCGGATGGATCCGGACCAGTTCATGCGGATCCATCGGTCGAAGATGGTGCGCCGCGACGGCATCGTCGGCCTGAAACATCATGGCGACGGAGCCTGGAGCGTCGATCTCGGCGAAGGCGGCGTCCACCGGATTGGGCGCACCTATCTGCACGACGTCAAGGCGATCATGCAGCAGGACTAGGCGCTGGCTTTCAACAAAAGGCGGCCATGCCTTTCGACATGACCGTCTTTCGGCACCGCGTCGGTCAATTCGCCGCCACGTGCAAGGGACCTCCACTCGCCAGCTTCTTGCCCTCGAACAATAGTGCAAGTTGCGGTTCGGCGCTGCGCAGCGCCATAGTGCGGCATTTGACATATCGGCGCTGTTCGCCAAGGGTAAGGCGATTGATGGACCCGCCATCGCACACTTTTTGCGCGGCTCTCGCGACGCGAGCGCGCAAGGCGGCACGGGCTTCGGCAGTCGACAGGTCGAGGTCGCTGTAGTGCACATAGGCACGCCGTTCACCTGTTTCGTCGGCCGCAACGGCAGGAACAGCGCTGGCCGCAGCCATCGGCGCGGCGAGAAGGAAGAGGGAAAGTTTCACCATGGGGGCAGTCCTTTCGAACCGAGGGGGAGACGCGAGATGCGGAAGTCCGGACCGGGGAGACCGGTGCCCCCGCACCTCGCAGTTCGATATCTCGGTCAGATTGCCCCGCAACGCATCCAAGGTTCGATCGGCCCCATCGAATGCTCGATTGAAGGATGAAGGACGTTCACGGATCGACCAACGTCCGGCCGGCGGGGAGCCTTTTCCGTGACCGCAGGATCGAGCGGGAACGGCACCGCGCGGTGGCACCGCTACCTCCTTTACGGGGTCGTCGCGGCGGGTTCGGGACTGGTTGCGGGATGGCTGCTCGGACAGGTCGCGGTAGGAGACGGGTTGTACGGCGCCGCGACAACAAGCGAAATACCTTCGAGCTTTGCCGAATTGAGCGGCAATCCCGACTCGGTGACCACCGACAGCCAGCCTCTTGCGCCCCGGTGCATCGGATGCGCCGATGGCGCGGCCGCCGCCGCACGACTGCGCCACGCGCGCTACGATCGCAGGGGGGACGCCTATCGCGCCCTCGATCCGGTGGCGATCGAATATCCTGCGCCCGCCGCCGGCGAGGCCGACGGCCTGTATGCCGAAGCCGACGGGCCAGCGAGCGACCCCCTGGCCAATGCTGGTGCAGCCGATACTTCGACGACGGTCTCGGTGCGAAACGTCGGCAATTCCCGAATGGTTATCTTGTCGGGCGACAGCGTTCCCGCCGTCCCGACCCCGCAGCCGGTCGCCGTCGCCCTGCCCGCGGCCAAGCCCCAGACGAAATAGCAGCCCGCCGGCCAATCCTCAGCGGATCGGCGACCGGTTCAGGGGTTGGAGGATTTGGGATC
>CAZSMB010000114.1:5247-8909 GCA_964607625.1 uncultured Sphingopyxis sp.
ACCTTGTGCACCACGATCGCGACCGGCATCTTGTTCTGGGGCGCCGCAGAGCCGCTGTTCCACCTCAACGATCCGCCCGCGATGCTGGGTCTGGAGCCGGGAAGCGACGCGGCCGCGACCTTCGCCATGTCGACGATGTTCCTCCACTGGACGCTGACGCCCTATGCCATCTACACCGTCGCGGCGCTCGCCTTTGCCCTCCTCTACTATAATCGCTCCGAACCGTTCAGTCTTTCGTCGCTGTTCGTGCCGCTGATCGGCAAACGAGCGCACGGTACCGTCGGAACGGTCATCGACATATTGTGCCTGTTCGCGCTTGTGGCGGGGATGGCGGCATCGCTGGGTGCGGGGATATTGGCGCTCGCCGGCGGGATCGAGGGCCTTGGCCATTTTTCCGGCGGTCCGGCGCTCCGCTGGGCGATCGCGGGCGCGATCGTCGCGACCTTCGTCATGTCGGCGGCCCTGGGGCTGCAACGCGGGATCACGCGCCTGTCGCTGCTCAATGTCTGGCTCTTTTTCGCCGTGCTGCTTTTCGTGCTCTTTGCCGGGCCGAGCGACCGCCTCGCCGGCCTCGGATTGTCCGGCGCACACGATTACGCCGCGACCTTCTTTCCGCGCAGCCTCGGCCTCGACGTCGATACCGGGTGGCACCGGCAATGGACGGTCTTCAACTGGGCCAACTGGTTCGCCTGGGCGCCGGTCACCGCGCTGTTTCTGGGTCGCCTCGCGGTTGGCTACACGGTCCGCGTCTTCATCCTGTTCAACCTGCTGTTGCCCGCGATGTTCGGTGCTGCCTGGATGATGATCGTCGCAGGCACGACAATCGCGCTCGATCAGCAGGCGGGGGGCAGTCTCTATGCGCTCCTCATCAGCGCCGGGCCCGACCCCCTGCTCTATCGCCTCTTCAGCGACCTTGGCGGCGGCCTTCCCGTATTTGTCGTGCTGATTGCCGCCATCTTCCTGTCTTATGTCACCGCCGCGGACAGCAATGTCTCGGCGATGAGCGCGCTTTCGACGCACGGCATCTCGCCCGAAACGCCCGAAGCGCCCTTGTGGGTCAAGGTGGTGTGGGGGGTGACCGTCGGTCTTGTCGCAATCATTCTGGTCGCCGCATCGGGTATCGACGGCATCCGCATGATGTCGATCCTCGGAGGATTCCCGGCCTTGTTCGTGATCTGCGGCGCGGCCCTGTCGGTCGGCGCGATGGCGATACGGGGGCGGCACGACACCGCCCCCGCCGTCACCGGTTAGACAGTCTTACCAGATGCGGGTCCGATCCTCGGGCTTCAGGTAATATTTGGCGTCGGGCTTGACGTTGAACGCCTTGTACCAGGCATCGACATTGCGTGTCGGGCCGATGATCCGCCAGCGCGCCGGGCTATGTTCGTTGCTGGCGACCTGCTGCTTGATCGCGTCCTCGCGCGCCTTGTCGCGCCAGGCTTGCGCGAACGCCAGGAAAAAGCGCTGGTCGCCCGTCAGCCCGTCGATCACCGGCGCCTCTTTGCCGTTCAGCGACCGATGATACGCGTCATAAGCAACTTCCAGGCCCGCAAGGTCGGCCAGATTCTCGCCCATCGTCAAATCGGGGTTGATGAACGCGCCGGGCGCGGCCTCATAGGTCGCATATTGCGCTCCGAAGCCCTTGGCCTGCTCCTCGAACCGCTTGGCGTCGGCCGCCGTCCACCAGTCTCGCACGGCGCCGTCGGCGTCGATCTTGCGCCCCTGGTCGTCGAACCCGTGACTGATCTCGTGCCCGATCACGGCGCCGATCGCGCCATAGTTGACCGCATCGTCGACATCCTCGCTGAAGTAGGGCGCCTGCAGGATACCCGCCGGGAACACGATCTTGTTTTCAAGCCCGCCGTTGTAGGCGTTCACTTCCTGTGCGTTCATCGCCCATTTCTTGCGATCGACGGGCTGGTCGAGATCGCTGAGAGAATAGGCATATTCGAATGCCGCGCTGCGCTCGACATTGCCGTACAGATCTGCGGGATCGATCTTGAGCGCCGAATAGTCGCGCCATTTATCGGGATAGCCGACCATGACCTGCATCTTGTCGAGCTTCGCGAGCGCGGCGTCCTTGGTCGCGGGCGCCATCCAGCTGTTGCCGCGGATGCGGTCGGCCATCGCGAGTTTCAGGTTCGCGACCAGGTCTTCCATTTTGGCCTTGGCGCTCGGCGGGAAATATTTGGCGGCATATTCGCGACCGACCAATTCCCCAAGGCTGCCGTCGACGAGCGTCAACCCGCGCTTCCAGCGCGGACGCAGCTCGCTGACCCCGCTCAACGCCTTGGTGAATTCGAAGCGGTTGTCGACGAACGCCTTGGAAAGATACGGCGCGGCATTGTCGGTCACGTGGAAATCCTGCCAGAGTTTCAGCGTGTCGAGCGGCGTCTTTGCATAGAGCGCGGCGATGTCGCGGATGGCGGTGTTCTCGTTGACGATAACCCGCTGCTGCGCGGGGATGTCGGCGCCCTTGAACCAGGCGTCCCAGTCGAGCCCCGGCGCATAGGCCGCCAGCTCGGCCGACGACATCGGGTTGTTGATCTTGCCGAGATCACGGCGATCAGCGATCGCCCAACTCGCCCTGGCGATGTCGGTTTCGAAGGCCATGATCGTGTCCGCCGCCTTCTCCGGCGCCGGATTGCCGATCAGTTTCATCGTCCGCACGATATAGGCGCGATAGGCGTCGCGCTGCGTCTTGAACTGATCCGACAGATAATATTCGCGGTCGGGAAGGCCGATGCCGCCCTGTCCCAGCCACAACACGTTGGTCGTCGGATCGTCGGTGTCGGCATAGGGACCGCCGCCGACGATGCTGTAACCGAACGCCCCCTGCGAGCGTCCCATGAAGCGCGCCATTTCGCTCTTGTCCTTGATCGCCGCGACGCGGGCCAGGTCGGCCATAAGCGGCTTGGCGCCGAGCGCTTCGACCCGCGCTTCGTCCATGAAGCTTTGATAAAGACCGCCGACCTGGCTCGTCGGGGGAGCGGTCGTGACGAGCGCGCGCAACTGGCGCTGGGTCAGATTATAGACGTCATAGTCGACGCCTGCCGATGCCTGATCGGCTGGGATTTCGGTGTTCCTGAACCAGGTGCCGTTGGCATAGCGGTCGAAATCGTCGCCGGGCCGCACCGACGTGTCGCGGGCATCGAGGTCGACGCCCCAGCTTCCGAACCGGAGCGGGTCGAGCGTGCCACTGTCGGCCGGGGCCGGCTGCGCGGCGGGGGCGCTGTCCGGTTGCGCCATCGCGGTCGGGCCGGCCAGCGCAAGCGACGCCGCCGACAAAAGCAGAAATTTCTTCATAAAAGGTCCCCGTACTATTGTGATGCTCGATCCTGACGACAATGCGGCCGGGCGGCACGGCCTTTCTGGCAAGCTGCGGAAATGTTTCGACGAACGGCTCGCATTTGCGGCGGGCACCTTGCGGTCGCCGCCGACCCGCCCCATCTCCCACCCCGTCGCGCAGCCTCTTGCGCATCAAGAACAAATCTGGAACACACCCCTCCCATGAGTCTGACCCACATCTCGGTGCGCGGCGCGCGCGAGCATAATCTGAAGGGCGTCGACGTCGACCTCCCGCGCGACAGCCTGATCGTCATCACCGGCCTGTCGGGATCGGGCAAATCGAGCCTCGCCTTCGACACCATCTATGCCGAGGG
>CAZSMB010000115.1:0-8812 GCA_964607625.1 uncultured Sphingopyxis sp.
GACGAAGCGCCCGTAGCTCGCTCCCTGCTGAATATGGGATTCGTCTTTCACATTCGCCTCCTTTCGCGTCCGCGGGATTTCGGATTGCCCGCCGCTGTCTGGCCGGGCCCCCATTCAAGATCGCGCGAGTATTGCATTGGTTTCTAATATACCTTAGCAGGGTATGGTATGAGCCATCTCACATCAAATGCCGATCTCGTCGCGCGCGTCCGCCGCATCGCCGGACAGGTGACCGCGATCGAGAAGGCGCTCGATGCCGATGCGCCTTGCGCCACCGTCCTTCACCGTATCGCCGCGGTACGCGGCGCCGTGAACGGCTTGCTCGACGAGGTGATCGCGGACCATCTCGAGGCGCATGTAGCGGCCCCCGGCCTGTCGGACGCCGAGCGCGCCGAGGGCACCGCGGATTTGCTGGCGGTCATCCGCCGCTACTCGAAGTAGGATTTTTCCATGCCACATTCGCACTCTGTGCCGGCCCCGGCGCACAGCCATGACTTCCTCGGCGCGTCGCACGACGAAAATGCGCGTCGCACCCTTTGGGTGGTGCTGCTCACCGCCGCGATGATGGTCGGCGAAATCGCCGCGGGCTTCATCACCGGGTCAATGGCGCTGCTCGCCGACGGTTTTCACATGGCGACGCACGCGGGCGCGCTGGCTCTCGCGGCGCTCGCCTATCGTTACGCCAAGAAACATCGCGCCGATCCGCGTTTCAGTTTCGGGACGGGAAAGATCGGTGACCTCACCGGTTTCGCCTCGGCGCTGATTCTCGGCATCTTCGCGCTCGGCATCGCTTTTGAATCGACTTTGCGGCTGATCGATCCCGTCACGGTCGATTTCGGCAATGCAGCGCTCGTTGCGGTGCTCGGCCTCATCGTCAATATCGTCAGCGCGTTCCTGCTCATGGGCGGTAACGGTCACGATCATAATCATGGCCATCATCATCACAGCGAACATGATGACGCGGGCGGCCACAGCCATCATCGTCATCACCACCATGGGCATGACAACAACCTGCGCTCGGCCTATTTCCACGTCCTCGCCGACGCGCTGACGTCGGTGCTCGCGATCGCCGCATTGCTCGCGGGACGCTATCTTGGCCTTGCCTGGATGGATCCGGTTATGGGAATCGTCGGCGCGATCGTCATCGCGCGCTGGTCGTGGTCGTTGATGCGCGATACCGCGGCCGTTCTCCTCGATACCACCGACCAATATGCAGAAGCGACGCTTCGCAAACGTATCGAAGCGTTGGGAGGCGTAAAGGTCACCGATCTGCACGTCTGGCGTGTGGGACCGAACGCGCGCGCTGCGATCGTCGAAGTCGAGGATAAGGAACAAGCCGTGGCGCTCGATCGGCGGCTCCTGGACATAGCCGGCATCGCGCATCTCACTATCGGCCTGGCACGCCGCGCTGCGCCTGTTACGAGCACAAGCCACCCGACATCAGTCTGATGCGGGCCGGGCGACGGTTATCGATTCCGTAGCGTCCCAAATCCAGAAGCGTATGTAATATCATTACAGTATTGTGCTACAATATTTCGATTTATTTCGCCTCGCTTCTTTGCAAGCCACCAGCCCGCTGCTATGCGCGCCCGATATGCGGCACCTGGTCATCTTCATGGCGAGCCTGTTCTTCCTCATCGGCACGGTGACGGAAGAACGCGCGCATGCCTTCGAGGCGCCCGTCGCCGGGATGGACCCAGCGATCGCTTTCGAGGCCGATTCTCCGGCGCAAGCGCAGACATCTGCAAAGGCTTCGGGCGATCATGCACCCGATAGCGACAAGCAATCGTCCGAGAAATTCCACGGCTGTCACGGACATCATTCGGGCGTAACCGCGGATTACGCGACAGGCGCGATCCGGCTGGCCTTTTCATCCCGCCGCTTTCCGCCCCGTTCGGCCGCGCTGCCGCCCGCCGCCGTATTCGGAACCTTCAGACCACCCATCGCCTGACGATCCAGGGGTCGCGCCTGCCTTTCCCGAGGCGCACGTCCTTCGACCGTCAGGAGTTTTTCCTTTATGCGATTTCTATTTGTCGCCGCGACGCTCGCGGCGCTTGCGGCCTCGTCGCACGCTACGCCTGCGGCTGCGCAGGCGTCCGATCCAATGCCGGTCGGTCCGCCGACGCCGCCGGGAGCGGCAATGGCGCCGACGCCGCTGCCGGCGCGGCTCACGCTGGCACAGACACTCGAGGCTGCCGACGCGCGCTCGCCGCGTATCGCCGCCGCCGCGGCCGAGGTCGAGGCCGCCAGAGGGCGCCGTCGGCAGTCCTCCTTTCGCTTCAATCCCGAGATCAGCGTCGAGATCGAGAATTTCGCCGGCACCGGTGCCTATTCGGGCTTCAACGGCCGCGAGACGACCGTCGCGATCAACCAGCGCCTCGATCTCGGCGGGCGCCGCCATGCGCGCATGACGCTGGCTGATGCCGAACTGATTGCTGCGCAATACCGCCTCGAAATCGCGCGCGCCGACCTCGCGCTCGCGATCCGCGATAGTTTCGCCGATGCGATCGCCGCACGCGACACGCTCGCCCTCGCTCGCGAGAATGAAGTGCGCGCACGCGAACTGGCCCGCGTCGCCCAGACGCTGGTCGATACGGGGAACGAGCCGCCGCTGCGCGCCCTGCGCGCCAATTCCGCGCTCGTGCAGACGGTAGCCGACCTGCGTTCGGCCGAGGCCGCCGAGCGCACCGCGCGGCGCTCGCTCGCAGCGCTCATCGGCTTGGACACGCCGCCCGCCGAATTGATCGACAGCGACCCCGCGGCGATGCCGGAAGCCATCGATCCCCGCACGACGCTTGATGTGCGGCTTGCCGAGACCCAACGAGCGATCGCCGAAGCCCGGCTCGGCAGCGCACGCGCCGAGGGCCATGTCGATCCCAGCGTCGGCGTCGGGGTGCGGCAGATCAGCGAGACGGGTGATCGTGCGCTCGTTGCCAGCCTATCGCTGCCATTGCCGATTTTCGATCGCAACCAGGGCAATGTCGCCGCGGCGCGCTCCGACATCACGGCGTCGGTGGCGCGGCGCGACGATGCGATACTGACCGCCCAGGCTGAAATCGCCAATGGCGAAGCGCAACTCGCGAGCGCCGAAGCGCGATTGGCCGCGCTTGAAGGCAGCGCGATCGAACAGGCGCGCGAGGCGGTGCGGCTTGCCGAGCTATCCTATCGGGCCGGCAAATCGTCGCTCGTCGAATATCTCGATGCACAGCAGGCCTATGCGGAAACACAGGCCGCGCTGATCGCGGCGCGGCGTGCCCGAGCCGAAGCGCGCGCGGTCCTGTTGCGTCAGGCTGCCGCGATTCCGGGCGGTGAGCAGCCATGAGCCGATTGGCCCAACGCGCCCGCGGCGACGCCGCATTCCCGATTTCGGGCTGCCTACCGCGCGGCCCTTTCTACCTTTCCGGAGATTCTCGATGATAACTACTGACAAGCGACTGCTGGCCTCCGTGGCCGGCGCCATCGCCCTTGCCGGCGCCGCCGGCTTTTCGCTGGCAAAATGCACGGCCGAACCCGTTACCGCACCCAATACCGAAGCCGAAGAAAATGATGCCCCATCCGACAGCCTCGCGATTACCCCGGCGGCGATCGAGGCGGCTGACCTGGGCGTCGAGGCGGTAAGAGCCGGCGGGCTCGATTCGGAGATATTGTCGCAGGCGACGATAACGGCGACGCCGAACGGCGAGGCTGTCGTGACCGCCCGCGCTGGCGGAGCCGTGACGCGGCTTTTCAAACAGCTCGGCGACCCCGTTCGCGCGGGCGAGCCGCTGGCCATCGTGCAGAGCCGCGAGGCGGCGCAGATCGCGGCCGATCGAACCGCTGCCGAAGCCCGCGCGACGCTTGCACAGCGCAACCTCGAGCGTGAGCGCACGCTTTTCGAGCAGAAAGTGTCGGCCCGCGTCGATTATGAGCAGGCGCAAGCCGAAGCAGCGGCAGCCGCAGCCGAAGCGCGGCGCGCGCGCGCGGCCGCGAGCGCCGCGCAGGTTTCACGCGATGGCAGCAGCGTCATCGTCGCGAGCCCGATCTCGGGCCGCGTGACCGCCGAGAATGTCAGCCTGGGCGCCTTCGTCCAGCCCGAAACGGAATTGTTCCGCGTCGCCGACCCGTCGCGCGTCCAGGTCGAGGCACCGGTGACCCCCGTCGATGCCGAGCGGCTCGCGAGCGGCGACAAGGCCATCGTCGAGCTGCCCGACGGGCGCCGCCTCGACGCCCGCGTGCGCGCCATAACGCCGGGCCTTGCCGGCGACACGCGCGCCGCGACCGCGGTGCTGGATGTCGCGGGCAATCTCCAGCCCGGGCTCGCGGTGCGCGCGCGGCTCTTCCCGTCACGCGGGACCGGCGCCGAAGCCGGTCACATCACCATCGCCGAAGACGCGCTCCAGACGCTCGAGGGTCGCGACGTGGTGTTCGTTCGCACCAAGACGGGCTTTCGCGCGCAGCCCGTGACGGTGGGCCAGCGGAGCGCGGGACGGGTCGAGATCCTCTCGGGACTGAAAGCGGGCGCGATGATCGCCACCCGCAACGCATTTCTGCTCAAGGCCGAACTCGGCAAGGGCGCGGGCGAGGAGGAATAAGCGATGATTGCACGACTGATGGCTCTTGCCGTCCGCGCACGCTGGGCGGTCCTATTCCTCTTCCTCATCATTGCCGGCCTCGGTGCCTGGCAATTGACGAAGCTTCCGATCGATGCGGTTCCCGACATCACGAACAATCAGGTCCAGATCAACACGGTCGACCCCCGGCTTTCACCGGTCGAGATCGAAAAGCTCGTCACTTATCCGATCGAAATTTCGCTCTCTGGAATTCCCGGCCTCGAAACAACGCGCTCGATCTCGCGCAACGGCTTCAGCCAGGTCACCGCGATCTTCAAGGATTCGACCGACCTTTATTTCGCAAGGCAACAGGTCGGCGAGCGGCTGTCGCAGGCGCAGGATAATCTTCCGGACGGCGTCCAGCCGCAGATCGGCCCCGTAACCACCGGGCTTGGCGAAGTGGTCATGTACACTGTGGGCTATGCCCACCCCGATGGCAAAGGCGCCAAGACCGTCGCTGGACGACCGGGCTGGCAGCCGGGCGGTGGATATCTCACGCCCGAGGGCGACCTCCTCGCCAGCGAGGTGGCCATTGCCGGCTATCTGCGCACCGTACAGGACTGGATCGTCAGTCCGCAGCTCAAATCAGTCCAGGGCGTGGCGGGAGTCGATTCGATCGGCGGCTATGCCAAGACCTTCGTCGTCGAGCCCGATCCGACGCGGCTCACCAGCTATGGGATATCCTACAGCGAACTCGGCGAAGCCCTGGAAAAGGCCAATCTCGCGGTCGGTGCCAACTACTATAACCGCGCGGGCGAGGCCTATCTGGTGCGCGTCGATGCGCGGGTGCGCTCGGCGGACCAGATCCGAAATGCCGTCGTCGCGACGCGCGGCGGGGTGCCGGTGACGGTCGGCCAGATCGCCGATGTGACGATCGGCGGCGATCTGAGGACCGGCGCTGGCAGCATGAACGGCAAGGAGGCGGTGATCGGCACTGTGCTGATGCTGATCGGCGAGAACAGCCGCACGGTCGCCGAGGATGTCTCGGCAAAGATCGACCAGGTCAGGCAGACACTGCCCCCCGACATCGAGGTGGCGATCGTCCTCGACCGCGCGAAGCTGGTCAACGCGACAGTGGGAACGGTCGAAAAGAATCTGACCGAAGGGGCGCTGCTCGTGGCCGCGGCGCTCTTTCTGCTCCTCGGCAACTGGCGCGCGGCGATCATCGCGGTCCTCGTCATCCCCTTTTCCTTCCTGATGATGGCGATGGGAATGAACGCCTTTCGCGTTCCCGGAAATCTCATGAGCCTCGGCGCGCTGGACTTCGGCCTGATCGTCGACGGCGCGGTGATTATCATCGAGAATTGCCTTGCGCGGCTCGCGCACCGCCAGGAGTCCGAAGGTCGCCTGCTCGAACTGCGCGAACGGCTCGAAGAAACCATGCGGGCCTCGCAGGAGATGATCAGGCCGACCGTCTTTGGCCAGGCGATCATCCTCCTCGCCTTTGCGCCCTTGCTGATGTTCACCGGGATCGAGGGCAAGACCTTTTCGCCGATGGCGATTACGATCATGCTTGCGTTGATCGCGGCGTTCATCCTCGCGATCACGCTTGTTCCGGCGCTTGTCGCGCTCATCATTCGCGGGCGCGTCGCCGAAAAGGAAGTTTGGCTGATCCGCAAGTCGAAGGATCGTTATCGGCCGCTGCTCGACAAGGCGATCGCGCGGCCCTGGCGGTTCATCGGAGCGGGCCTCCTGTTCTTCCTGGCCGCAATACCGGTCTTCGGGATGTTGGGATCGGAGTTCATTCCCAAGCTGGACGAGAAGAATCTCGCGCTCGCTTCGACGCGTGTCCCCTCGGTCAGCCTGGAACAGTCGCTGGCAATGCAACGCAAGGTGGAAGAAGCCGTCAGCAGCCTTCCCGAAGTCGACATCATGTTCTCGAAGACCGGAACGGCCGAGGTCGCCACCGACCCGATGCCGCCGAACGTCTCCGACGGCTTCGTCATTCTCAAACCCCAGGAACAATGGCCTGCCGGCGTCACGACCAAGGCCGACGTTATCGCGCGGGTCGAGAAGGCGGCGAGCGGGGTGCTCGGTCAGCTTTATGAAGTCAGCCAGCCGATCGAATTACGCTTCAACGAACTGATTGCGGGCGTGCGCGGCGACGTTGCGATCAAGCTTTACGGCGACGATCTCGACAAGATGTCGCAAGCGGCGAACGAGATGGTCCGCGTGCTCCAGACGATTCCGGGTGCCGGAAGCGTCAAGGCCGACCAGGTCGGCGGCGCCCCGACGCTCGACGTTGCGCTCGATCGCGCCGCAATCGCTCGCTACGGCCTCACCGTCGAAGAAGTGGCCGATACTATCGCTGCGGCGCTTGGCGGACGCGAATCGGGGCTGCTTTACGAGGGTGACCGGCGCTTCGACATCATTGTTCGGGTTCCCGAAGCGACGCGCAGCAATCTCGACGACATTGCTGCGCTGCCCGTGCTGCTCCCCGACGCCGGTGCCGGCGTGCGTAAGCAGGTGCCATTCGCGCAGGTCGCGCGAATCCGGCACACCGAGGGTCTCAACCAGGTCAGCCGTGACAATGGCAAGCGCAGGGTTGTTGTGCAGGTCAATCTCGAGGGCCGCGATGCCGGGTCATTCGTCGCCGAGGCGCGGGCAAAAATCGCCAAGGTCCCGCTTCCCCCGGGCTATTATCTCGAATGGGGCGGTCAGTTCGAGAGTCTGCAAGCCGCATCGAACCGGCTCGCGATCATGGTGCCGCTCTGCTTCGCAGGGATTTTCGTGCTGCTCTACCTTGCCCTGGGCAGTTTCGGACGCGCCGGCGCAGTGTTTCTCGCGGTGCCGCTCGGCCTTGCCGGCGGCGTATTCACCCTCGCACTCACCCGGATCAACTTCTCGGTGTCGGCGGCGGTCGGCTTCATATGCCTTGCCGGCGTCGCGGTGCTCAATGGCCTTGTCGTGATGACCGCGATCCGCGAACGGATCGAAGGCGGGATGGCGCTCGACGAGGCCATCCGCGACGGCATGATCGAGAAAATGCGCGCGGTAATCATGACCGGCTTCGTTCCCGCAATCGGTTTCGTGCCGATGGCGCTTGCGACCGGCACCGGTGCCGAAGTGCAGAAGCCGCTCGCAACGACGGTGATCGGCGGCCTGATCGCCGCCACCGTGCTGACGCTGCTTGTGCTGCCCGCGATCGCCAAGGTGGTTCTGAACTGGCGACCGGGTGGACGAAAGATGCGGTGGATACCGCGCGAGACTGCCCCCGCCCAAAATGGAGAGGATCATGAATAAGACATCGAAATTGCTCCGCATCTACACCGATGAGTCGGCCTATCTCGGCGATCAGCGCCTGTTCGAATTCATCGCCGCGCTCGCGCGCGAGCAGCAGATGGCGGGGATGACAATCCTCGAGGCAATGCTTGGCTTCGGCCGCGCGGCCCACGTCCACCGGCGCCATGCGCTTGAAAACGACCGCGCTGTCGTGATCGAGATCATCGACGAAGAGGCACGGCTCCGCGATTTCGCGGCGCGCATCGCCGATTTGAGCGACATCGGGCTGATCACGCTCGAGGCAATCGAACTACTTGGCGGCAAGTCGGCGCATCTGAACCGCGACGACGGCGTTAGCCAAGAGAGAGGAGACAAAAATGGCAGGCCATAATCATGGCGACGACGCTTCGGGGGGCGGGCATAGCCACGATCACACCGCCGGAGCCAATGCTCGCAGCCTTGCGATCGCGCTCGCCCTCACGGGAACATTCCTCTTCGCAGAACTGATCGGGGCGTGGCTGTTCAACAGCCTCGCGCTGCTCTCGGACGCAGCGCATATGTTCACCGATGCAGCGGCGCTGGGGATCGCGCTCGCCGCGATCCGCATAGGCCAGCGGCCCGCCGACAAAAAGCGGACCTATGGCTATAGACGCTTCGAGATTCTCGCGGCGGCGTTCAACGCGCTGCTACTGTTCGCGATCGCTGCCTATGTGCTTTACGAGGGAATCCAACGCTTCCTCGACCCCCAGCCGGTTGGATCGATCGGGATGCTTGTGGTTGCGGGGTTCGGCTTGGTGGTCAACCTCATCGCGATGCGCGTTCTAGCGGGCGGGCGCGACGAGAGCCTTAATGTGAAGGGAGCTTATCTCGAGGTATGGGCCGATATGCTGGGATCGCTCGGCGTCATCGCTGCTGCTGCGATTATCTGGGCGACTGGCTGGACCTGGGTCGATGCCCTTGTCGCGATCGCAATCGGCCTTTGGGTGCTGCCGCGCACCTGG
>CAZSMB010000116.1:0-8756 GCA_964607625.1 uncultured Sphingopyxis sp.
GCATCATGCCGCGACTCGTCAGCGGAAACACCAATGCGCCGAGCATCATGATCGGCGAACGCGCCGCCGATTTCGTGAAGGCGGCGCTAAGGTGAGCCGCCCGCATCCTCGAAACCGTCGGCAAGCGGGGAAGCCCACGGCGGCTTTGGGGTGGGGAGCGGACATTAGCGACCACGCTTAAAGGCTGCGCGAACTCCCGCAATGTAGACGATTGCGAAGACAACCAAGCCGATGACGACAGTCCAGCGCTTTTCCTGCGTGCATGCCCTTAGGCCAGTGTCAGCCTGCTCCAACCCGCAGTCGCCTCCAACTACCCAACTCATGAGCACCACGAGGAATAGCGAGATAGCCCAGTAGGCGGCTGATCCCAGCGCCCAAGCTATGTATCTAGCGACGGATTTCATGCCGAGACTCTATGCGAAACAGCGATGTCCGTAATCGCTCGGATGCCGCCTTTCCAAACATTTCGCGCAGAGACGCAGAAAACACAGAGATTTTCACGCTCACCCTCTGCGTTCTCTGCGTCTCCGCGCGAATCTGGTGATGGCCTGACGGCAGCTTTCGTTTAGAGTTTCGGACACCCCTCGCCACGAACGGAACCTGCAAAATGGGTTCGTCCGCCTCTGCACGCTAGCAAACATCCTCCCCGGACCGGAAGGTGACCGGGCCGCCGCCCGGCCTTCCTGCAAAGGCAGCGCCGTGGCCGAAACGCGTAAGCCCTCGTGGGGATGATTCGCCGGCGGCGATTCGCGCCGTGTCGGCCGGCGTGCTGCACTGTACCCGGCTGCAAACGCACGCGTTTCCGTCATCGGCAGCGCTGTCGGGGCACGAGGGCAAAAAAAGAGGGCCGGGACTTGCGTCCCGGCCCAGCCTTTCAGGCTCTCCCCTCCTGAAACTGTTGACGCAATGAATGCCACATTAATGTCATGATGAAAAGGCCTAAATTGGCGGCAGCGCTGCTCAAAATTTGTGCAAGCGGTTTCATGCAGCATTCCGCACAAAAAAAGAGGCCGGGACATGCCGTCCCGGCCTTTGAGTGGTTCGCAGGAGGAACCTGGTTAGGACCCCGCCGCCCGTTTGAAAGAGGAGAGAGTGCGGCGGCGGGTATCCTGTCTCGTCAATAATTGTAGGCGCGTTCGCCATGCTCGCCGAGGTCGAGGCCTTCGCGCTCGACCTCTTCGCTGACGCGCAGTCCGGTGACCGCCTTGGCGACGTAGATGGCGATCGCGGTGCCGACTGCGGCCCAGACGATCGTCGCGGCGACCGCGGTAATCTGCGTCACGAGCTGCGGGCCCAGCGCATAATCTTCGGCACCCGGTCCGCCGATGCCCGGAAGCATCGTAAAGGCCGTCCCGATGGCGCCAACCATGCCGCCGATCCCGTGGATGCCAAAGGCATCGAGCGAGTCGTCATAGCCGAGCTTGGTCTTGAGCACCGTTACCGCATAGAAGCAGATGATCGAGGCGACCGCGCCGAGCAGGATCGCACCGAACGGACCGGCATTGCCTGCCGCAGGCGTGACGGCGACGAGGCCGGCGATGATGCCCGAGCAGAAGCCGAGAGCCGAGCCCTTGTGGCCGTTGAGCCGCTCGGCGAGCATCCAGAACAGGCCTGCCGACGCGGTGGCGACGAAGGTGTTGATCATCGCAAGCGCCGCCGAGCCATTGGCTTCGAGCGCCGAGCCGGCGTTGAAACCGAACCAGCCCACCCACAGCAGGCCGGTGCCGATGCCCGTCATGGTCAGCGAGTGCGGCGCCATGATTTCCTTTTGGTAGCCGATGCGTTTGCCGAGGATCAGGCAGGCGACGAGCGCCGAGACACCGGCATTGATATGCACGACGGTGCCGCCCGCGAAGTCGAGTGCGCCCATTTCGAAGAAGAGGCCGCCGACAGCCCACACCATGTGCGCGATCGGGAAATAGACGATCGTCAGCCAGATGATCCCGAACACCATCACGGCCGAGAATTTGATGCGCTCGACGACCGAACCGAGAACGAGGGCGAGCGTGATGGCTGCGAAGGTCATCTGGAACGAGATGAACACATATTCGGGCAGCTTGAAGCCGTCGCTGAACGTGTCGGCCAGGCTGTCGGCATTGACGCCGGCAAGAAAGAACTTGCCCCAGCTGATGAAGCTGTTGCCTTCGGGTCCGAAAGCAAGCCCGTAGCCCCACATCACCCAGACGAGCATAGCGAGGCAGGCGGCCGCGCCGATCTGGGTCATCGTCGAGAGCATGTTCTTGGTGCGGGTGAGACCGCCATAGAAGAGCGCGAGACCCGGCAGGATCATCATCAGGACGAGGATGGTCGCTGTCATCATCCAGGCGGTGTCGCCCTTGTCGACCACGGGTTCGGCCGCCGCGGCGGCGGCGTCCTGCGCCCAGGCGGGCAGCGCGGCGAACAGTGCGAGGCCGGCGGCCCCGGCACTCGCCGCAAATTTCCTTGCGAACGTCATATTTTCCCCCTTCGTCATGTCAGAGAGCCGCTTCGCCGGTTTCGCCGGTGCGGATGCGCACCGCCTGACCGACGTCGAGGACGAAAATCTTGCCGTCGCCAATCGACCCGGTTCCGGCGCTTTGTTGCAGCGTTTCGACCACCCGCGGTGCGAGCGCGTCGTCGCAGACGAGTTCGATCTTCACCTTCGGCACCATGTTGGTCGCATATTCGGCGCCGCGGTAGATTTCGGTCTGCCCCTTTTGCCGGCCGAACCCCTTGACTTCGGTCACGGTCATGCCGGCGATGCCCAGCCCGGTCAGTGCTTCGCGCACCTCGTCGAGCTTGAACGGTTTGATGATAGCCAGGATCAGCTTCATGATGCCCCCTTTTGCTAATGGCACCATGCTGCGCTGCAACAGCCGTGCCAAATGCGGCAGCCGCCTGTGATTGTTAATATTTTATGACGTGGACCGAGTCCGTAAGCGAAGAATAGTTCGCTTAATGGGCAGGGCGCGGCACCAAATGCCTATTTGTTAGGCAGATCGGCCTTGGCAAAGCGCGCCCAGATCGGCAGATGGTCGGAGGCGCGGGCCGCGAGCGGGCTTTGGTGCACCCCGGCTTCGAGCGGTTCGAAATGGTGCGAGGCGAAGATGCGGTCGAGCCGTGCCACCGGGCGACGGCTGTGGAAGCTGTGGCCGGTGTCGACCAGCCGGTGCCTGGCGCCGAAATCGGTCAGGCAGCCGCCGCGGCTGCGCCATTCGTTGCAATCGCCCATCAGGATCGTCGGCAGATCCTCTCCCTCGTCGAGATGAGTCAGGATCGCCCGGGCCTGCTGCCGGCGACGCAGCCCCGAAATATCGAGGTGCATGCCGACAACGCGCAGTCGCGTGTCGCCGACGCGCACCGTCGCGGCGACGGCCCCCCGCGGTTCGAGCGTCGGCAGGTGCAGCGAATGGCTTTCCTCGATCTCGGTCCCGCGGCGCACGAGCAGCGCGTTGCCGTGCCAGCCGAGGCTGAGCGGCCTTCCGTCGAGCGCGACCGGGACATAGTCGCTGTGCTCCTCCAGCATATGCGGCGGAATGGCGCTCGCGCGCGTCCCGAAGCGCCGGTCGGCCTCTTGCAGCGCAACGATGTCGGCATCGAGTTCGCCGAGCACCGACAGCACGCGTCCGGGATCGCGGCGCCGGTCCAGCCCGACGCCCTTGCGCATATTGTAACTGGCAACCTTGATCATCGGCGGCGAACGGCTTTCTGTCTTGTCCCGCATTCAGGACGAACCAGACCCAGATGGGGTTGCAGTCAGGGCGCGTCAAATTCTTCCATCAGCGCACGCGCTTCGGCCAGGTCCTCGTCGAGGACCATCACGCGCACCGGAATCATCAGCCCGACGCTTTCGGCGATATTCATCCCCGCGTCGAAGCACACCGCATGGACGCCGGCGCTTTCGAGGCGGCCGCGCAGCAGTTCGGCCTCGACCCCGTTGGGCAGCCGCACCAGTTCGACGAGCGGCATCAGGCGTCGCCCGCGATATAGCGGTCGGTGGGACGCGTCGGCAGGCCGTCGATGCTGCGATCGCGCCCCTTGAATTTCGCTGTCCATTCGGCGGGGTCGGCCTGGCGATGATATTTCTGCAGCGTGTCGCGTTCGCCCGCCAGATCCATGCGCGGGACGCCCCAGCCGCAACTCGTCTGGACGCTGTCGACCGTGATCGCGAAGATCTGGCGGGTGCCGGGAAGAAGGGTGAAATGCGCTGCGAGCGTTTCCCACTCCGCATCCCGCGGCAGGACCGCGCGTCCGCGGCCATAGAGCCGCAGGATCAGCGCGCTGCGGTCGAAAGCGCAGAACATGATCGTGATCCGCCCGTCCGCCGCAAGATGCGCGTGGGTTTCGTTGCCCGATCCGCCGAGGTCGAGATAGGCGACCTGGGTCCCGGACAGCACGCGGAAGCTGTCCGCATAGCCCTTTGGCGACAGGTTGATGCGTCCGTCCGCCGTGGCGGTGGCGGTGAAGAAGACCGGCTGTTTTTCGATGAAGGCGATATGCTTGTCGGTCAGTGCGTCGAAAAATTCGGCCATGGTCGATGCTCCGGCAGGACGGGAACGCGGGGGTCCCGATCGCGCCCTATCACCAATTGCTGCCCTCTTCTATCGCCTCGGCTTCGTCGGCCCGCGACGCGCGACCGAGCGCCGCATTGCGATGCGGGAAGCGGCCGAAGCGGGCGACGATGTCGAAATGCTTGCGCGCATAATCGTGGAAGAGCGGATCGGCGAGCTGTCCGAACAGGCGCAGCGATTCGCGCTGGTCGTCCATCGCTTCGCTGTGCTGGAACGGCAGATAGGCGAACTGGCGGCGTTCGTCGGGCCAGGCCGTGTCCCATTCGCGTTCGACGATGCCGCGCGCGATTGCGCGCGCGAGCGGATCGGTGGCGAAGGCATCGGCGTGGCCGCGATAGATGTTGCGCGGCACCTGATCGAACAGGATCGTCGCGGCAAGCGCCGTGTCGGGATCGGACAGGAAGGTTTCGGGCGGCCGGTCGCGCAGCGCCTCGTGCCAGTCGCCGGCAAGATCCCGAACCGCCGCGTCGAATTCGGCGCCGCCGCCGTACCAATCGTCCATGCCGTGGCGATCGAACCAGAAGGCGAGCAATTGCTGCGCCCAGTCGGCGGGCGGCGGTGCGATGGACTGTTCGGGTCCCGAATCGAAATGGTCGGACATCGGGCGGGGGCTCCTTTGCGAAGAGCCTAGCCCGTCCGGTGCCGGCGAGCCAGCGCGCCCTTATTTCGTCGCGCGGCGATAGGGCGTGAAATCGCCGAGCGCGACGAAGCCCGAATACATGTGGGTGTTGCGGTCGTGCAGCTCGATCGTGTCGATCGAACATAGGCGGTTGCCACTGAGCTTGGTAACGAGCACATCGTCGTCGTCGAGCGCGTCGGCGCCACTCTTTGGCCGGTTGACCCACAAGGTGCTGCCGATGCGATAGACGATCGCGGTCTTGTCGATCGTCTGCGAACTCGTCGCCGAAGACAGGGTGATGCAGCTCTGCGGTTCACCCGCGACGCGACCTTCGAGCAGTTTCGCGAGCTTTGCTTCGCCGGTCGGCCGGTCCTTGGCCGATGCTGCAGCGGGGACGGTGGCGGTCATCGCGGCGGAAACTAGAATTGCCATCAACGGGCGCATGGTTCGACTCCTGTCACTATAGGTCTCACCCCGATGCCGACCCTAGCAGCATCGGGGTGAATGGTCGCTGACTGAAATCGCGCGCGCCTGCCGGTTCAGCAGGCTTCGGGCGGCAGGGGAATGCCGAGCGGGCCCTTGCACTTCTTTTTCCTGGGCTTTTCGGCAGGCGCGTCGCCGTTGCCGCCTATCGCGCCCATGCCGCCGAAATCGGCGCCGATCATCAGCGCGGTGTGCGACCGGAAGCGTATCTTTGCGGTCCAGTCGATATCCCAGACGACATTGCCCGCGGGCTTCGGCGGATAGGCGAAATTGGCTTCCGGGCCAAAGGCGTTGAGATTGCCGAACATCATCTCGCCCGAGGCCGCCTTGGCCTCGGCAGGAATCTGGCAGCTCGTCTGCGTCGGCGGCATCACGATCTTCTGGCCGACCAGCTTCGCGACCGTCGCGGGGGGGAGCCAGTCCCACAGGCCGCCGCCGAATTCGCGTGCATTGCTGCTCGTCCACCAGACGATGTCGCCGCCCGCGCTGCCGCGGTCCATGCCGCCAAACGCCCAGGCGACATAGCCGGTCGCGGGGGCGAGCTGGTTCCAGCGCAGCAGCACCGACCCGTCGCCCTGCATCGTCGTCGACGCGTCGATGGCGGGCATATAATCCTGGGCGAGGGTGAAGCTGATGTCGGATCCGACATTGCTGGTGATGCGGTGGGCGCCGAGCAGCGAGGCGTCGGCGGGCGGTGTCTTTGCCGACTTGCCGTTCGGCCACGCCGCATAGCTCTTGCTGTTCGACGCCATGACCTCGCGCACGCGCGGGATCGTCGTGGTGAAGAGGTTCGGCGGCATCTGTCCGGCCGCGAGTTTCGAAAAGTCGATGACGACCGGCTGGCCCGGCCCCGCCTTGGCGCCGCAGCCCCAGAAGAGGAGCATCCGCCCCTTCGGCCGCTCGAAATTCTGCGGCATCTGGTCGCTCTCGTCGCGCGGTTCATATTTGCCGGGCTCCGGGCCGAGCAGCGGCACCGACTTGCCGAGCCGGGCCTGCGGTTCGAACCAATGGTCGCCGCGCACCGGCGGGCTCGATGGCCCCTGGTTGGACCCGAGGCGCAGATCGAGCGTGTGGACGGTCTTGTTACCGCCGCCGAACATCATGCCCATCGCGCTGCCGAGTCCGGGTTTGCCGCCGCCCGCGGTCATCGCCGCAAAGCCCGAGGCGGTCGCGGCATCCATTTCGTAACGCTCCTTCGGGCCCGTCGTCTTCTGCGCCGAACCGGGAACGGCGGCGAGCGTGGCGGCAAGGGCGGCGAGGGATATCAAACGCAGAGTCGAACGCATGCAATCCTCCCTGTTGCCGGAATGGCCCGGCGGATGTGCGGCCCGAGTCTGTTCTTGTCGTTACGCGTTTATACGATGGCGCGACCGAGGCGCCAAGCCAGTGACGGCGGTCACAGCAATCGCAGGCCCGGCGGGGGCCGTGCCGCGCTTCGAACCGGGTTACGCTGTCCCGCCCACCGTCAGCCCGCTGACCAGCAACGTCGGCTGACCGACGCCGGCAGGGACGCTCTGGCCGCCCTTGCCGCATACGCCGATGCCTTCGTCGAGCGCCATGTCGTTGCCGATGCCCATGACCTTGGTGAGCACGCTCGGCCCGTCGCCGATGAGCGTCGCGCCCTTGATGGGGTCGCCCAGCTTGCCATTCTCGATCCGGTAGGCCTCGGTGCAGGAAAAGACGAACTTGCCCGACACGATGTCGACCTGTCCGCCGCCGAAGCTCTTGGCGAAGATGCCGTTCTTGACGCGGCTCAGCAGCTCGGCGGGATCGTCGTTGCCGCCGCGCATGAAGGTGTTGGTCATCCGCGGCATCGGGGCGTGGGCAAAGCTTTCGCGCCGCCCGTTGCCGGTCGGCTCGACCCCCATCAGCCGCGCGTTGAGGCGATCCTGCATATAGGCCTTCAATATGCCGTCTTCGATCAGGATATTTTCCTGCGTCGGGGTGCCTTCGTCGTCGATGCTGAGCGAGCCGCGGCGCTGTTCGATGCTGCCATCGTCGATCACGGTGACGCCGGGCGCGGCGACGCGCTCGCCGATGCGGCCCGAAAAGGCGCTCGTGCCCTTGCGGTTGAAATCGCCTTCGAGTCCGTGGCCGACCGCCTCGTGCAGCAGCACGCCGGGCCAGCCGGGGCCGAGCAGCACGGTCATCTCGCCCGCCGGCGCATCGATCGCCCGCAGGTTGACGAGGGCCTGTGCCAGCGCCTCGTCGATCGCGCGGTTCCACTGATCCTCTTCGAAGAGATGATCGTACATATAGCGGCCGCCGAGGCCGAAATAGCCCGATTCGCGGCGCCCGTTCTCTTCGACCACGATCGAGACGTTCAGGCGGACGAGCGGACGGATGTCGGTCGCTAGGAAGCCGTCGGCACGGACGATCTCGACCACCGACCAGCTTCCCGCGAGGGCCACCGATACCTGTGCGACGCGGGGATCGCGCGCGCGGGCGGCGGCATCGATCTTTTGGCAAAGATCGACCTTCTTCGCGAAGGGCACGAGGTCGAGCGGGTTGGCCTCGTCATAAAGATGGCGGTTGGTGCGGGCGGGGGCGGCGGCGGGCGGCGCCTTCGCCGGGTCGAGCAACGCAAGCGTCTCGGCGGCGCGGCGGATCGCCGGGGCGCTGATGTCGCTTGCATGGGCAAAGCCCGTCATCTCGCCGGTCACGGCGCGCAGCCCGAAGCCCGCGTCGGTCGAATAATCGGCCGTCTTGAGCCGCCCGTCGTCGAAGCCGAAGCTCTCGGTCGCGCGATATTGCAGATAGAGTTCGCCGTCGTCGGCCTTGGCGAGCGCCTCCCTGGCCAAGCGCTGCGCGAGGTCGGGGTCGAGCGCATCGGCGCGGTAGAGGAAGCTGCGGGGATCGGTGGGACTGTTCATCGGGTCGATATAGGCGCGCGCAGTGGCGTGCGCAAACGGCCTTCATCATGCAGGGCGCGATTGTCGGCGGATAATCGAACGGCGGCATCGGGGTGAGGAGCGGACCGTCCCCTATCCGTCATCCTGGCCTGCGCCGGGATGACGATGAGGTAAAAGTCCGACTTCGCCCGTCCCCAGACCTAAAGATAATTGACCGTCAGCGTGAAGGTCCCGCTGTAGTCGCCGGGCGTC